>CAMLED010000013.1 GCA_946479115.1 uncultured Candidatus Saccharibacteria bacterium
ACCATAGCAGCAAAGCCACCTAATGTTCCGACCACCATAACGGCAGCAATGATCCAAATTCCAATTCTGTGACTTTTTGACGTGGCCATAACCAGCAAGACTCCCTATCCTCTATTCCTGTAATTATGTCTCATTATACACGCCAAGCGGACTTGACTCAAATACATTCCGCTTGTCTTTGACTTGCTGACAAGAATGATCTATAACAGCACATGGGTTCTGGTATGGCAGCCGCCTACTCTAGAACAGACCTTTTCACCCTTCAAAGAATCGAGTTACATATGTTACGTAATGTATTGCAGCCTATACGTGACTTTGTCGACACATTGTCAACTAAGACGCGTATCTGGGCACTCGTCAGCATAGTGGTATATATTATGCTCCTCGGGGGTTTGATAAATTTAGCGCCAATATTGTTTTGGCCAAAATTCGGTGCGTTCGTAATCGCAGTAGTCGTAACGATATGCTTTCTGTACGCATGTATATCGCTCCGGCAAGATAACGATGACCTCTACAGCGAAGACGAACAGCCAACATACAGCACCCAAGCTGTCATTCCCCCCAAGCCAGCAGCGCCACCAAGAGTGATGCTAAAAAATCCATCTTCAGACGAACCACCACCTGCAAATGTTTCGATTGAAATCTCTGCAGAGCCACCACCAAGACGGTTCCTGTCTCGACCCAAGGAGTTTCGCGAGCTGATAAAAGAAGGGGATGTTAACGTACTCGTTATTCATTCATATTCACAGGTTAATCAGGGTCGCTTCAAAAAGAAACTCTGGAGACATGAAACCCGCAAGCTAGAGCTTGACGACAACCCAGATGTGAACATCCGCCTAGCTACAAAGATCCCGATTTCACCTACAGACCGAGAGACTAAAATTTATTGTCTTGACCGTCTACACTGGTGGAGTCATGGTCCAGAACAGTTAGGTATCCTCCTCGGAACCGTAGGTTTAGCTACGCTAATTCTGCTGCTAAGCTCGTCTAGCGACAATTGGGCCGTAAAGCTGACGATAGTGCTTGTTGTTCTTATCACTGGAGGCATTTGGTACTACATCGTTTGGATAAAGTGGGCGTATAGGTTCCTGATTTTCACAAATTCAAAGATCAGGTTCCCCTACAGGCCGCCATTCAAACTGCCTCGTAGTGATCCGTCGACAGACCTCAACAAACTGACCGGCGGAATGATCAAGGATTCAAGCTTCTGGGCTAATATCTTCGGATATGGCGTCATCCGCACTGAAACAGTCGCTACTGTCGTCGACAAATGGCTGTTGGAAGATGTGCGTTTCGTAAGAAACTATGAAAGAAAGGCTCAGCGCCTCGACCAATTAAGAGAAGATGCGGAACAAAACTAACGATCAATTCTGAAGGGTAAAACCCGGCAACTCGCCGCTGTAATATGCGCGAGAAGCCGGGTTCTTTTCATTTGTATAATTATTTTTCGTTAGCTGGAGCTGGAACGATGTCGACATTACGTTTATTGCCTGCACGCCAAACGCCAAGCGCTTGACCAAGTGGCAGTAAGTCCGAATAGCCCATAAAGTCAGCTGCACGGCGCAGCCATGACGCTACCCAACCAGAAAAGCGCAGCTTATGCCACTCAAAGATAGCCCAATGTTCACCAACAGGCACAACAACCGGTGGTTGGACGGCCTTATACGTAACCAATTCTTGCTTCGCGTTTACTCGTTTTAAATGTGCCGCTACAAACAAAGCATCGTGTAAGGCCGTTTGTGCGAGTCCCGTAAACGGTGTTGCCGCGTTGTCACCAATAACATATACATCATTACCTACTGACATGTACTGATCGACGACGATACGGCCGTTCTGCGCTAGTTCAAAATGGTTTGCGTTAGCTTTGTAGAACGGATGATTCGCAACACCAGACGTCCAGACAACTGTATCGCTCACCATAGATTCACCACTCACCGTTAGCAGATCTTCGATGGCTGATTCAACTTTTTTATCAGTATAAATCTTGACGCCAAGTCGCTTTAATCGACGTGCAACACGAGCACTTGATTGCTCACTCATACGAGGCAATACTCGCGGTGAAGCCTCAACAAGAGAGATGTGTATTTTAGATTGTCGCTGGCCAAGACGCTTGCTCAATGTCTTTAGATACGATCCAAGAGCAGCTGATAGTTCGACACCCGTTGGACCAGCACCAATTACAATGTAGTGTTTATCAACACCGTGACCTTCAATAACGTCTGTGTAGATATGCTGTTTCAACTGCTCAATTTCTGCTGCTGATTTCACGCCAAATGTATGTGTATCAAGCCCATCGATGCCAAAATATGTCGTAACTGTACCGAGTGCCAAAATACATGTTTCATATACGTATTTTGACCCCTTGGCGCTTGTTAATGTTTTTGTCGCAGGATCAATCGTTTCAATCGTATCAAGCACGACAGTGACATTGTTCTTGCCGGCAAAAATTGTTTGCAATGGAACCCATGATTCTAAATGACTATGTCCAGTGGCAGCGCCATAGAGCGCTGGATAATATTGAAAATCAGGCTTATCCGTAATGAGCGTAATTTGCGTTGTAGCATCCTTCGCCAGTTCAAGTGCAGTCTTTACTCCACCAAATCCACCACCGACAATTGTTATATTCATGAATCTCTTCCTTTTTGTTTTATGTGCAATGTTACTGTTTATACAATCGTTGCGCTCAGCTCACGCGTAGCCGCTTGACTTACTTGCTCTATAATAGCAGTTACTTCATCTCCAGCAAGTGTTCGATCGTGCGCAGTTAATTTAATACGTAATGTTATGTTCTTGGTATCACTGTTGTCGGCCTGATAAATATCAATCGGTGACACAGTAGTCTCAAGTGCAACAGTATCAAGTACGTGCTCGACACAGCCTAACAGCTGACCATAATCAACATCGTTGCTTACCTGGAAACAAACATCACGTTCCGATCCAGGATATCGGCTTAATGGAGCGTAGTTGCTCGTGACAGCAGAAACTGCTCCGTATAGCGCCTGGGTCTTAATTTCAAAACCGGCACTGTATTGCGGTAGCTTAAACCCGCGAGTGACAGATTTTTTGTATTCCCCTACGACGCCAAGAATATTTCCAGTCTTTTTATCATATATAGCGGCCGAACGACGAGGTTCGAATGGAGCCGTTACTACCGCGTCAACCGAAGAATCAATCATACGGTATTCTACTTCAATACCTAGTGTCGAGACGAGATAATCCAATGTACGTTTCGCTTCATAATATGCACTGCCGATCGCAGGTTTTCGGCTTGCAGTGACATACCCTAGCATGTCAACTTCAACAGGTACATTTTCATCAGTTAGCCCATACTGCTTTGGATGCACCTTGTTCATTTCGAATAATGCGAAATGATCATATCCTTGTTTGCTGTTTGGGTGAATCAATCCCAGCAAACTTGGTGTCAACGACTGACGGTAATATTGAAGATCAGGACTAATACTATTTGTAATACGATATGAGTTCGCAGCGTCTTGACCAGCCTTTTCAAGAATATTGCCATGAATAAAGCTGTATGTCAGTACTTCGTTCGCACCAGCTCGTACGAGCGTGCTTCGAACCTTAGCGCGTAATGTATCGAAATCAGATGGTCGTACAGCCGTGAAATCACGATGCGCAAGTGTTGGCGTAATCGCATCGTACGAGTTGATACGACCAATCTCTTCGATCAAATCTTCGGCAATGTGAATATCTGCACGCCAATATGGTGCGGTTACGCGCAGTGCTTGATCTTCGATATTTACATCAAATTCAACGTTTCGTAATGTCTGTGCCATATGCTCTGCGGTCTCGTTTGTACCTAAGACAGCGTTCACTCTTTCTGTAGGCAAGACCAAACCAAGCGGAGAGGATTGTTTTGGATAATCTTCAGACACATCACTTACACGTTTCGCACCTGCCCACTCGCCCATTAACTGAATAGCCATAGCCAGCACAGGTGCGGCTAGTTCCGCTGGCTGGCCTTTTGTGAAACGCGTAATAGCTTCACTAAAAATACCATGGCGCATCTGGGTTGCACGTAGGCTATATAAATCAAATGTGGCGGCTTCGATCATAATATTTTTGGTATGTTCATCAACTACTGTATTTGCACCGCCCATTGCACCAGCAAGGCCAATTGCTGTTTCGCCGGCGGCAACAACGATATCTTCAGTTGATAGTTCAATCGTACGACCATCAAGTAGCTCAAGCATTTCGCCTTCACGACCACTACGCACATGAATTCTCGCTTCATTATCGAGCGCTAAAATCTTATCATAGTCATAAATACCCATTGGCTGACCTGTGAGCATCATCAGGTAATTAGTCGCATCAACCAATGCGTTAATTGGACGCATACCGATACGTGCTAAATAAGTTTGAATATGCAATGGTGATTGAGCTGAGCCATCCGCCTCGCCCAAAACAACTGCTTGAAAACGAGCCGACAAACGGGCGTTATCAATGGTTACTTTTGGAGTGATAGCATCAGCAAATTTTTCGCCGTATTCTGGTGCAAATTGTTTTAACCATTCAGGTGTACTAAAAGCCTGGCCCTGGATAGCCGCAACCTCGCGTGCGAAGCCAATAATCCCAAATGTATCCGGACGATGTGTTAGTGATTTGTTTTCGATATCAAGCAAATGGTCATTCAGCTCATACGTATCTGCGAATGATGCACCTGGTGTAGCGTTAGCATCAATTTCAAGAATACCTTCATGATCTTCAAATAGATCAAGTTCTTTAGCACTAGCCAACATACCGTTACTCATATGACCGCGTAGTTTACGTGCACCAAGAACGAATGGTTCATCATCGCTAAATGTTTCTGGTACAACTGCTTCCAGTGGTAGCCATGCCACCATCAATCCTTCGCGAACATTTGGTGCACCACAAACAACTTGAACATACCCATTTTCGTCACGCTCTACATTTTGTCGCGCGCCGCCATCGTCAATCATGCAGATATGCAAATGATCAGAATCAGGCATATCAATACATGAAACAACTCGGGCGATAATTACGTCTTTGTACTTTGTGCCCAGATCAATTACTTCTTCAATTTCAACCAAACGCTCACCGATCAATGTCGATAATTGGTCGATCGGCATATTGACGTCTGTGAATTTTTTAAGCCAATTTACTGAAATAATCATGATGCGAACTTCCTCAAGAATTGTAATTTACCAGATTCGAAATAACGTAAATCTTCGATACCGTATTTCAGCATTACGAGGCGCTCAATACCACCACCCCATGCAAAACCGCGATACTTTTCTGGGTCGATATCAGCAGCCCGTAGAACGTTTGGATGAATCATGCCACAACCAAGCATCTCAAGCCAATCACCAGGTTTACCACCCAAGCTAGCTGGTTTTTCAATCGCAAATTCCAAACCAGGCTCAACGAACGGAAAGTATGCTGGTTGGGTTTTAATTTTAAGTTTTTGGCCGTAATAGACTTCAAAGAAACTACGCAACGTTCCAAGCATTTGACCGAGTGTCGCATCGTCACTCACGAACACTCCTTCGCACTGGTAAAACGTATGTTCATGTGTCGCATCGACATCCTCATTACGGAAAACACGACCGTAGCTCACTGCCGCAATTTGACCGCCTGCTTCTAGCTTGGCTTTACCAGCTTTTAAAATACGATTTTGCATCGTACTAGTATGAGCTGGTGGAATAAAACCTTCTTCGGTTCGGAATGTATCATAGCCATCACGTGCCGGGTGATTTTCGGGAAAGTTCAGTGCACCAAACATGTGATGATCGTCGTCAATTTGACGTGATTCGATTGCTTCAAATCCCATGCGCGTAAAAATATCGATGACATTTTCAAGTTCTTTCGTCAGAGGATGCTGAGTGCCATTTTCTGTTGGCAAAAGATTTGGCAACTGTGCATTTACATCCCAAGGCGCAGTAATATCAAGTGGCTGAATAGTGCTATCTTCAAGCTCTGATTCACGTACTGCAACAGCGGCTTCGAGCGCAACTTTCAGCTCATTGACTGACTTACCGTATGTACCACGTTCACTTGGATCAAGCGTCGGAATAACTGTATATAATTGTTTGATTTCGTCCGCCTTTAAAACGTCGCGCGGTTCTGTAGATTGGGCAATACGTGATAATAGCTGATCACGCAGTTCATTCATGTTTGTCATAACTGTTTATAGTATACGCTAACCTCTCGTGAAAAATCGAGAAAATAACTGTTTTTATTGCAAGAGTAGTACAAAAGTTGCAACAGCAACAGCCACAATTAACAGAATCCAAACCCAGGCATGTTTTGATGTTCCTGTTGTGTTCTGAACAAACGTCGAATCATCTACACCATCCGGTAATGGCTGGTTTTCAAGTTCCGCGCGTTTACGCGCCTTCTCAGTTAATTCGGCCGCTAGGCGTCGCTGCAACTCGCTACGGTTATCGTCTTGTCGAATAAATAATCCCATAGCCTCATTGTACCACTTGTGTTTACACTCAGAAATATATGCTATACTACCCTCATATTTCACTTAAAGGAGGAATTACATGGCTACCAAAAAAGTTGCTTCAACTAAAAAGAAGCCAGCTGCTAAAAAACCAGCTGCTTCGAAGCAAACCACTACTAAAGTAACAACCCTTAAAGCTGTTGAGTCACGACCAGTTGCACGAACTGCTGCTGCATCTGCTACACAAGGCCGACGATTCGGTCTAATGAATACGCCGCTAACTGCTGCATTGGCTGCTGAATTTGTCGGTACCTTTGTATTTGCTGCTGTGCTTATCGCAGGCCAGGGTCAACCTATCCTTGCTCTATTTGCACTCGTTGGTATCGTCCTTATGGTCGGTACATTCTCAGGTGGTTACGTTAACCCTGCACTCGTTATTGGTGCATGGGTAACCAAGCGCATGAGTGGCGTTCGCGCAATTGCATACGTCGTTGCCCAAGTTCTTGGTGCAATGCTTGCACTCGTTGTTCTTAACGCCTTCGTATCAGGTGTTGGCGCACAACCAACCGATGCTTACAGTGCCGCTCCATCACTCTTCAAGGCTGCAGCGCTTCCTGAAAACAAGCAATGGTACATCTTCCTTGCGGAATTTGTTGGTACATTGATCTTTGCACACGCTGTTGCTGGTGCAATGCGCGAAAAAGTAGAACGTACTGCAAAAGCCTTTACTGTCGGTCTTGGTGTATTCCTTGGTTTGATGGTTGCTGGTTCAATTGCTGCATTCTTCAGCGCAAATGCAATCCTTAACCCTGCGGTTGCTATTAGCCTTCAGGCAATCAACTTCGAGTCTGTATGGCCAGTAGTTGTATACGTTTTGGCTCCAGTTCTTGGTGCAGTTGCAGGCTTTGGCTTGTACAGCCTTATGGCTAACGCACAAGACGACGTTCGTAAATAAAACATACGCGTCACATAAAAACCCTCGCTCGTAATTGAGCGAGGGTTTTTAAATTGGACATAGGGTTACTTCTATTCGTCGCGTTGTGGTTTATCGATAAGTAGGGGTTCGACGCTCGGCGATGTGCCTGCAATCTTTACGATATCTTTATCGATCTTTTTCAGTTCTTTATGAGCAGTATTAAAATGACCGACTGTCGTTCCAAGGCTATTACCTAGCTTCTGCATGAAACTATCGTATGCGCTAATATGACGGCCTAGTTGCCCTACGCGAACCTGAATTTCTTTGGCTTGCTGTTCAATCTGCAAGCTTCGAAGCCCCTGCAAAACAGTTTGCAAATACGCCATAAAGCTTGTTGGACTAACAATAATTACCTTCTTGTCACGAAATGCATACTCGATCAAATCACGAGCACTACTACCCGTACCAACATCACCAATCAGGAGATCATAATAAAGAGACTCGCTCGGGATGAACATGAATGCAAAGTCCATCGTATTTTCGTCGGGACGAATATACTTACTCGTCTCATCAATGCGCCCTTTCAGGTCATTTCGGACACTCGCCAAAAGCTGGGCTCGCTTTACTTTGTCAGTTTCCCCAACCATACGATTATAATTTTCAAGACTGAACTTACTGTCTATCGGAAGGACCTGCCCTTTTTCCAAGAAAACCACTGCATCGACAATTTCACCATCATCAAACTTGTACTGCATGGCATACTGTTTTGGCGACAAGATATTATCCAACACTGACTGCAAATAATACTCACCAAACACACCACGTTGTTTTGGATTTTGTAAAACATTCTGTAGTGTTTTTAGTTCATCAGCCACGTCGACAACGCGACGATTAGTTTCATCTAATTTAGCGAGGCGCTGCGTCACGTCAGCTACTAATTTTGCACTTTCACCGAGTTGCTTTTGCATTGACGATTGCATCACTTGGTTACTTCGCTCAAGGCGGTCGCCAACACTCTCCCGTAGTAGTCCTATACTTCGCGACAACTCTGTCACGTCCGATTTCATAAGTTCAACCGCACTTGAGTTTTTTAGCTCACGTAGTCGTTGGTTTAATACAAATACCACAACCGAAAAACCCACGATCGTAATGACAATAACAGCTATAAGAATAATTTGTTCCATATGTTCAGTATAGCATTAGCTATTTAGAACAAGACGAACGACCACAATCAAAACGATGACACTCACGAGTGCGATAAGAAAATGACGCAAACGCACCAACCACGCAAACAATGCAAATGCTAGACCATATAAAGCCATCGCTATTGGTAGCGCGACATACCATGCAAATGGTGAAATGACTGCAATAAGACCCCATAGCGCAACAACCGCTGCGACAACCACAAGAAGCGGACGAAACACTTGTAGACGGACTAGCCCGAACAAGCCAATTGCCGCGCCTAGTATAGTAGCTGTCGTAGTAGCATAACGAGTTGACGCGATACATTGCTGTGCTGATTCATTAGCACAAAGCAGCGCCTTGTATATATACACGTCGAGCAGAAGGGTTAGTCCCCAAATTGCCGCTCCTGTAATTAGGCCAATGATTACAATGTATATTAATTTTTGGTAGTTCATTGCAACGAGCAATGGCGATTCAGCAGTAGAATTAGTGTCAGTCATGTACACCTCCTGTATTTGTATAGAGCTAGTGTACTATCTTTTTGTGCTTTTTACGAGTGACTGGTGCGATATGTTTTCGATCAGCCTGTAAGTACCACAGTGCGCCCACGCTTGCCACCACAACCCCACCAATAACATCAAGTGGCGTATGGACTAATGCCAAGACGCGACCAACACAAACGGCAATCGTTAATATCGCGATAGTAGTCGCAATACCTTTGCGACGCGTCTCAAACCACACCGCAAGTGTTAGAAAAGTCGTAAACAAGGCATGATCAGAGGGAAAACCAGCATTCGGCAAGTATAACGCACCTGGCTTAACTCCTAATATTTCAAATGGTCGTTCGGTCGCTGGTTGATACACAGCTGCCAGCAACTTGGCGAGTAAATATGCCGTGATTCCCGCCATTAAGATGCGACTATAGGCTGCAAAACGATGGCCCTTTGGAACAAGAAATAACAATGCGTAGCCAGCAATCAGGATAATCGGAATTACCGCACCATCGGCAAAAAGTTGAATAATTGTTTGTGTCGTCATAAGCACAGTATACTACTGCGCGTAAAACTTGTAACTAACCCAATCGGCCACTTCGCATAGTCATATATTGTTCAATCCGTTGTGTTGTCCAGCCACGACGCCTTAGTTCACTTTTGAGCTTTCCTAGTAATGCAATACGAAAGGCGCGCTTGGTGGCAAAGCCTCGTTTTTTAGCAATTTCATCAAAAGACATCTTTTTTTGCATGTCACGGAAGGTTAACGGATCCAAGCCTAATACATCTGCACGCAGTTCCGCCTTACGGTCATGTCTTTGCAATAAGCGGTCAAACTGCGACTTTTGACGACGTTTGCCACCAGGAATTCTGCTAATACCCGGTACGGCTGCGGCAACCGCAGTGACGACAAGTAATGTCGCTAATGTTTTCGTTGATATGCGCATGTGCAAACCCCCTTATAAGCATTTATTAACATCGCTTATGCCTATAGTATAAAACGTGAAAATATGTGAAAAGAAAGTGGCTTTTACAACGTGGTTTTACTGTAAAACGCCAATAGCACGCGCCGCTACTAGAACGACAGTAATGACAGACACCATTGCCTGAATCATCATGAGTAATTTTGCTCTATGACTAATAGGTACTGTATCGGCAGAGGCAAAGTTAGTCACGTTCGTTGCGGAAAGATACAGATAGTCCATAAACCCTGGCAACCAATCGGGTAAGGCAATTGCTTTATGAAGCTGTTGCGGAAAAACAAAATCACGACGGCGCACACTCACCACACGATGATCAGGCCCGCCACCATCAATTTCCCAGTAGAGTAATGCGAACATAAAAATATTCGTAATATATATTGTTACCGCATTAAATAGTAGGTCGAGCCCCGTCACCGTATGATGACCATCTATCAGAAGCGCCTGGACCAAAAAGATCAGCGAGAAGATATTAATTGCCGCTACTAGGATAATGAGTGCTAAAGCAATCATCCGACGCACACGTGAAACACGGTGATAGCCATCGCTAGTTGCGACAGCGAGGCCGAACAGCGCAATGGCCTCAAATAAAATAATAACGAACTTGTCATAGGGTAAAAAAGAATCGTTAGTAAAGTACTGTAAAATCATAATCACTACAATTCCGGCTTGCATTTGCCAGATAGGATCATGGGTGCGGCGGAAGACTTTTCGGATGGTGTGAGGAGTAGCGTTTTTCATTGCCTTAAATAATAGCACATTCACGGTAACGCTTGTGGTAAAATAGAGCCACTATGGTAGACCTCAGTTATGCATAAAAAGCTTAGATTGGCCCTGATTATCTTGCTGGCAGCTAGCTTTATCGGTGTTGCCGCTTGGTATATCAGCACTCTACCGATTGCCGTTCTTAATCCACAGGGCATCATCGCAACCAAACAATATAACCTGCTTGTCTTCACTACTTTGCTAGGCCTCGTTGTTGTTATACCTGTTTTTATTATGGCTATCGTCATCGCATGGCGTTACCGCGAAGGCAATCACAAGGCACGCTACACTCCAGATGTCAGTACAAACAAACTAGCCGAAACAATTTGGTGGGGTATTCCTATTGTATTGATTTTGATCCTCTCAATCGTTACATGGACCAGCACTCACGACCTTGATCCACATAAACCCCTTGCGTCTGACGTGCCAGCAATCAACATTCAAGTTGTCGCTCTCGACTGGAAATGGCTATTTATTTATCCTGACCAAGGGATTGCTACCGTCAATTTTGTTCAATTCCCTGTTAACACACCGGTTAACTTTTCTATTACAGCCGATGCACCAATGAATTCGTTCTGGATGCCACAACTTGGTGGTCAAATTTATGCCATGGCAGGCATGACGACGCAGCTTCATATCTCAGCCGATGCACCCGGCGATTACCGTGGCGTGTCAGCGAATATTAGCGGCGAAGGCTTTGCAGATATGAAGTTTACCGCCCGTGCCAGCTCACAGACTGAATTTACGCAGTGGCTCAAAACGGCCAAGGCTGCTCCACAGCATCTCGACACGACAGCTTACGAGGCACTGCGCCAACAGTCGATCGCCAATCCAGTGGCGTACTATAGCCACACCGAACGCGGGCTCTATGATACGATAGTCATGAAATATATGATGCCTGCATCCGAAGATAGTAAATCAAGCGGCATGCAACATCAACATGAGGGTATGCATTAATGAATCTATTAGAAATAATCTTGGGTAAGCTTAGCCTTGACGCGTTACCGCAAGCACCGGTCACACTTGGTGCTGGCATCGGCATGACTTTAGGTTTGTTAGGACTGATTGGATTTGTCAGCTACAAAAAGCGCTGGACCTGGCTATGGAAAGAATGGTTTACGTCACTCGACCCAAAGAAGATTGGTACCATGTACCTCATAGTCGGTGGTCTTATGATGCTACGTGGATTTGCAGATGTGATTATGATGCGATTGCAACAGGCGCTTGCGGTCGGTGATTCTACTGGCTTATTCACCGCAGATACCTTCCAGCAAGTCTTCTCTGCGCATGGAACCATAATGATTTTCTTCGTCGCCATGGGACTAATGTTCGGTATTATCAATTTAGTTATCCCTCTGCAAATTGGTGCCCGCGACGTCGCCTTTCCATTCTTGAACTCGGTAAGTTTCTGGCTGTTTGTTGCTGGTATGGTGCTGATTAACATGCCGATGGTATTAGGGGAATTCTCTGCTGCGGGCTGGTTGGCATATCCACCACTTTCAGAATTAGAGTTTAGTCCTGGCGTTGGTGTCGATTATTGGATCTGGTGTCTACAAATTGCTGGTATCGGCAGCTTGCTTTCAGGCGTCAACTTCCTCGTTACTATCATCAAGATGCGTGCGCCAGGTATGCGTCTCATGAAAATGCCGATCTTCTCATGGTCAGTTCTTGTCACGATGGTTATGGTTATTTTTGCCTTTCCAATCTTAACTGTCACGCTGACATTGCTTTATCTTGATCGCACCATGGGAATGCATTTCTTTACGGCTGATGGCGGCGGCAACATGATGATGTACGTCAATTTAATCTGGGCATGGGGGCACCCGGAAGTTTACATTTTGGTCTTACCTGCTTTTGGTATTTTCTCAGAAGTTGTTGCAACATTCTCGCGTAAACGATTATTCGGCTACGTATCAATGGTATGGGCATTATTCGCTATCGCCTTCTTCTCATTCATCGTCTGGCTTCACCACTTCTTTACCATGGGAGCTGGCGCAGGTGTTAATGCGTTCTTCGGTATTATGACGATGATTATTGGTATCCCTACAGGCGTCAAAATCTTTAACTGGCTGTTTACAATGTTCCGTGGCCGTATTGCATTTACCTCACCGATGATCTGGTTCATGGGCTTCGTCTTCTTGTTTACACTGGGCGGCATGACAGGTGTAATGCTTGCCGTGCCTGGTATCGACTATCAGGTACACAATAGCCTCTTCCTTGTCGCTCACTTTCATACAATGATTATCAGTGGTGTTGTCTTTGGATTCTTTGCCGGTATTACCTATTGGTTCCCAAAGATTTTTGGCTTTACGCTTCATGACGGCTGGGGCAAAATTGCCGCCTGGCTATGGAGCGTCGGATTTGTCCTCGCTTTTGGTCCGCTTTTTGTCCTGGGATTAATGGGTGCTACACGTCGGCTCAATCACTACGACGAATCAACCGGCTGGCAAACACTATTTATTGTGGCCGGCGTAGGTGCAGCCATAATCGGTCTTGGCGTTCTCGCTCAACTTATCCAAATATTTGTCAGTATTAAGACGCGTCATGCGCGCCGTGATACAACTGGTGATCCATGGAATGGCCGTACACTCGAATGGTCGACTGTTTCGCCAGCACCACATTATAACTATGCAGTAATCCCTACGGTAAGCGAACGTGATCCGTTCTGGGAGACAAAACAACGACCATCCGCTGCTGCGAAACATCCACGATATACAGACTTTACGATGCCAAAAAATACCGGCGTAGGTGTGATCATTGGGGTACTAAGTATTGCCGTTGGTTTTGGTGCTGTTTGGCACATATGGTGGCTTGCAATTGCCGCCACTCTCACAATTATCATTACGCTGATTATACGACTCAGCGACGATGAGACAGAATACACTATTACGGCTGCAGAAATCGAACAATTAGAGATCCAACATAGCCACAAGGAACATCACGCATGAGCACAACCGTAGCTACTATCAACGACAAGACCAACCTGGGATTCTGGGTATACCTTATGACGGACTGCATCTTGTTTGGTAGCCTATTCGCAACCTACATTGTCCTTCATAAAAATACGTTTGGCGGACCAGCTGGCGGCGAGTTATTTGATATGCCAGCAATACTTGTCGAAACCTTGATTCTGCTTACTAGCAGTTTCACGTGTGGACTTGGGATGCTTGCTATACGACGACAGAAGCGTAATCAAGCTTTGTTTTGGTTCGGTTTCACATTTGCCCTTGGCGTTGCCTTTTTGGTTATGGAGCTTAGTGAGTTCAACGCACTCATCGCTGAAGGTAACAGTTGGCAGCGCAGTGGATTCTTATCTGCATTCTTTACACTCGTCGGCACACACGGACTCCACATTACCATTGGACTACTATGGATGCTCGTAATGGGCTGGCAATTGCTACGCAAAGGTTTTAAAGATAGCATTATCCGTCGTTTCTCGCTACTAAGCATGTTCTGGCATTTCCTCGACATTATCTGGATTTTCATTTTCACGTTCGTCTACTTAATGGGAGATTTACAATTATGATGCGCCGTCTATCAGCAATCGATAAACGATTAGTCAGTTATGCTGTTGGATTTATTTCATCAGTTATTCTGACGGTTATTGCCTATGCGCTTGTAACGCATGACGATATCGTACGTGCCTTGACCGCACCAGGTATTGCGCTCATTATTGCAGGACTAGCGTCCCTGCAACTTATCGTGCAGCTACTTTTCTTTATGCACATTAGCGAAGAACAGCGACCACGCTGGAAGCTGCTGACGTTCATTTTTTGCTTTATTATACTGGGTGTTATCGTTTTTGGATCACTGTGGATCATGTTTGATCTTAATGATCGCATGATGATGTCGCCAGATGAAATGATTAAATACATGAACAAACAAACCGGTATCTAATGTTTAGCGCAGTCAAACGATATTATTCACTGACTAAACCCGGCGTGCTCTACGGCAATGCCCTTACCGTTGCTGCGGGCTATTTTTTAGCTAGCCAAGGCAAGGTTGATATTTGGTTATTTTTGGCGGTATTCATCGGTTCAAGTCTCATTATCGCCTCGGCCTGTGTTCTTAACAATTATCTCGACCAAGACATCGATGCCATTATGGAACGTACAAAAACACGTGCAATCGTATCAGGACACGTCAAAGGCTACCGAGCAGTTATTTTTTCAGTTTGCTTAGGTGTCGCCGGGCTTGTCATATTACTGCTTTGGACCAACCTTCTTGTCGCACTCCTGGGTGTTATTGGATTTGTTACTTACGTCGTATTTTACGGTATGCAGTCAAAGCGCCGTTCTATTCATGGCACACTGGTTGGAAGCATATCAGGTGCAATCCCCATCTTGGCAGGTTACTGTGCAGTGAATGGTGTGATTGACGTAGGTGCCGTATTAGTATTCGTCATTTTATTTGCATGGCAATTTCCAGAGTTCTATTCAATCGCTATTTATCGTCGTAAAGAATACGCCGCCGCTGGCGTTCCCGTCTTACCTGTCGTCAAGGGCCTAACGCGAACAAAGCGTGAGATCTTTATTTATACAGCAGTCTTTCTTGTTTCGTGCCTCTTATTGACTGTATTTAACTACACTGGCTACATATACGCAGTAGCTATGGGATTATCAGGCGCATACTGGCTCTGGCTCGCTAGCAAAGGCTTTTCGGCAACCGACAGCGACGCCTGGGCTAGGCGTATGTTCAAGTTCTCAATGATCATTATTTTATTACTATGTATTATGCTTTCGATTGGACCAGTCCTCCCATAGTCGTGCTACAATAATCATATGATTCTACTTACGCATATTCTTATCGCCATTTCTAGCATTATCTACACAAGCTT
>CAMLED010000014.1 GCA_946479115.1 uncultured Candidatus Saccharibacteria bacterium
TTACTGTTATGGCATATGCGGGTGTCCAAGAGCGCGCGAAGACCTATACTGCTGCAACTGCAGCACAAAGCGTTGTAACTATTGCCGAAATGTACAATGCTGAAAATAGCCAATATAGCGGCGATGAAGTTGTACTGCAATATCCAAAAGCGTATAGTGACATTTCATCTATGATTCAGGATGCGACACTAGCAACCGGGCCTTTAACGAGTGCACCAACACAGCCGAGCACTGTTGAGTTTTATACCTGCGGTGACCAAACGGGAAACAAGGTTGGTCATTGGGACTACGCCGCGAAGACTGTCATGTATGCATATGCGGGTGACGCAAGTGCTAGTAGTGATGATTGTACGCTTGTAACGCAGTAAACCTGCTCGTATATTTATAAGACTCGGTCACCATACCGGGTCTTCTAAATTTAGGGTATAATAAAAGAAATGAATCAGGGGTTAGCACTAGAGATTATGCTCTCGGGGGAGAGTGTGCTTTTGACCGGTCCAGCAGGAGCCGGTAAGACTTTTGTATTGAATCAATTTATCAAGCTGGCAAAACATGAGGGCAAGCATGTGTCAGTGACGGCAACGACGGGTCTGGCTGCAACTCATCTAGGTGGTACGACTATCCATAGCTGGGCAGGTATTGGCGTACAGGATAGTATTCCGCAAGGGTTTGCTGATCACGTCGCAAAAGGCCGCCGAGAAATTATTGAAAAAACAGACGTCCTGATCATCGATGAGATCTCGATGCTTCATGACTACCGCTTGGACATGGTTGATGAAGCCTGCCGATTGGTCCGTCGCAAGGATGAACCATTTGGTGGCATTCAAGTTATCATGAGTGGTGACTTCTTTCAGTTACCGCCCATTAACCGTGGCGACAGCCGGGCAGGTGGTTTTGTGGTGCATAGCGAAGTTTGGCGCGAACTGGACCCAACGATCTGCTATTTGCAGGAACAACATCGTCAAGACGACCAAGAGCTACTCGATATTTTGAATGCGCTACGTGCAGGCGAAATCCGTCGGCATCACGCCGAGCAATTATTGGAGCGAGTTGACCATCAGCCGCCAGAGGATATGGTTATTACTGAACTGCATACAGTTAATATTGATGTCGATCGTCTTAATGAAGTTAAATTAGCCGAGTTGGGTGGTGACGAACTTTTTTATACACAGGTCACGACAGGTGCAGAAAACTATGTAGAAAATTTACAACGATCTGTGCTTGCTCCGGCGACCCTACGACTGAAAAAAGGTGCTCTCGTTATGGCTGTCAAAAATGCAACTGATCGACGCTATGCTAATGGTAGTATCGGAACGGTGATTGATTTTGATCCAGCAACAGAGTATCCGATAGTTGAGTTCCGTAACGGTAAAACAGTGACCATGATGCCCGACACTTGGGAGCTTCGTGATGGTGATAAAAAACGCGCGAGCATCTCGCAAATACCGCTGCGACTTGCTTGGGCAATTACCGTTCACAAATCGCAGGGCATGACGCTTGATGCCGCCCGGATTGACCTACGTAAAGCTTTCGTAGAGGGGATGGGGTATGTAGCACTCAGCCGAGTAAAAAACTTGCGCAATCTATATCTTCACGGTATTAACCGTATGGCACTGCAGGTCAGCGATGACGCACAGTCGATCGATAGTTCGCTTCGTCAGCGGGCAGCAAATGACAGTAAAAAATTCGCGCATTTGGCGGCTCAGGCTGAAAAGCGCGATATGAATCCAGTTAAAAAGTCTAAAGCTGCAGGCAACAGTGGCTGGGCAGACAAAATTGCTAAAATGCGTGAGACCTATCCTAACGCCTATCGTCCATGGCAAACCAGTGATGACGAAACATTGAAGCAAGACTTTCAAAATGGTGTCTCGGTAAAGGACTTGAGCAACAAGCTAGGTCGCCACGAAGGCAGCGTGATTATGCGTCTCCAAAAACATTTTGGTGAAGAGGTTATACAGGCTTAGTTCGTACGTATTTTCTAAAGTGCGGCGAGGGCGAGGTATAATAAGTAGGTATGAATCAACCAAAGACGCAATTGAAATTTCCAAAGAAATTCCTGTGGGGTGCCGCCACCTCGGCGCATCAGGTGGAAGGAAATACCCATAACCAATGGACGGTTTGGGAACTTGAAAATGCTAAATCGCTGACCGCCCAGTCAAGCTATCACTTCGAAGAGCTTGCAAGCTGGGAATACAGCAAAGCTGAGGCGAAAGACCCAGACAATTACGTCTCGGGTATCGGTGCGAATCATTACAATCTCTATGAGCAAGATTTTGATTTGCTAAAGCAGATGAACATGAACGCATTTCGTTTTAGCGTTGAATGGTCTCGAATTGAACCGCAACAGGGAGCCTGGGATGTAGCCGCGGTTGAGCACTATAAACAATACGTCCAGGAATTAAAAAAACGAAACATAGAACCGATTGTGACGTTATTCCACTTCACATTGCCCGTATGGTTTAGTGAGCTGGGCGGCTTTAATAAGCGCAGCAACATTCGTTATTTTGTTCAGTTTGCTGAAAGAATTGTCCGTGAACTAGGGACGGATATTCGTTTTGTTGTAACGATTAACGAGCCAGAAGTGTACGCAGCGGCAAGTTACCTGGCAGGGTATTGGCCGCCAAATGTCCGTAGTAAATGGCAAGCGCTACGCGTGCTTAATAATTTGGCACGGGCTCATAATCAGTCAGCCAAAGCGATCCGTGCGATTAATCGTCGTTACAAAGTCTCGATTGCTAAAAACTCTAGTTATGTGTATGCCGGTGATAACGCGTGGCTTAGCCGGGTAAGCGCGTCTGTTTTGCAATACATCAAAGATGATTACTTCCTCAAGAAGGTGGTGAAACAGTGCGATTGGCTGGGGGTGAATTATTACTTTAGTGACCGTGTCTATGGATACCGGGTACATAACCCCGACCAACAGTTGAGTGATTTGGGATGGGATCTAAGTCCTGAGAATATTCAGTTTGCTCTAGAGCGATTGCACGAAAAATATCACTTACCAATCATCATTACTGAAAACGGCCTAGCTGATAGCCAGGATGAACAACGTCAGTGGTGGATTACGCAGACTTTACTGGCGATGCAAAAGGCGATGGCGAACGGTGTTCAGCTTGAGGGTTATCTGCACTGGAGCCTACTGGATAATTTTGAGTGGGACAAAGGTAAGTGGCCACGTTTTGGGCTTGTCGCTACTGACTATAAAACAGGTAAGCGTACATTGCGCCCAAGTGCGATTTGGTTTGGAAAAATTATTAAATATATACGAGATTCACAGTAATCATGAACGATCCGTTTACTCCTAATGAAATTAAAATTGCAGTAATTGGTGGAGGAACGGGAAGTTTTACGCTGTTATCTGCACTTAAAGACCATACCCGACAACTGGCTGCTGTCGTGAACATGGTAGATGATGGGGGCAGTACGGGTGTACTGCGTGATGAACTCGGTGTGCTGCCACCAGGTGATGTCCGTCAGTGCCTGGTGGCGCTAAGTGACTCACCGAAGATTCGTGATTTGTTCAGCTACCGTTTTGACGAGGGGACATTTCAGGGACATTCATTTGGTAATTTACTACTAACGGCCCTTGAGAAAACAACTGGCAGTTTCACAGAGGCAGTCGAGACTGCATCGGAAATTTTACGTGTGAACGGCGTGGTTATTCCGGCGACGCTTGATAATGTACGCCTAAAGATGGAATGGCCAGAGGCCAGCACTATTTTGCACGGTGAACGCGTGATTGACGCTGACTATTTTAAATACGACCCGCGACGTGCGACGTTGTCATTAGTTCCAGCGGCTAGTGCCAATCCAACGGCTATCAAGGCTATTGAGCAAGCAGATTTAGTCGTGATTGCGCCAGGTGATTTGTATACTTCTCTTGGTCCACTCCTTGTTATTGAGGGTATTGGTGATGCGCTGCGTCGTACTGAGGCAAAGGTAATGTATGTATCAAATCTTGTCACCAAAGAAGGCCAGACGGCCGGATTCTGCGTGAGTGACCATGCGGCAGAGATCGAGCGGTTTATTGGTGGCCCAGCCCTGGACTACGTTTTATATAACAAGCAGATTCCAACAGCAGAAGTCGCTGAGCGCTATAAGGCGGAGAATGCTTACTTAGTCGAGGTAGATGACGACGTGCTTGCTGGCAAGAGTTACCACGCAGTAGGTGGCAGCTTTTTAGGTGAAGTAGCCGAAAGTCATACTAGTGATGTATTACCGGTCACGCGATCATTGATCCGTCATGATTCGACCGCGATTGCAAAGGCGTTGATCGCCTTGTACGGACAGAGTGCAACCTAATTTAAAGGTATAAATAACCGATTTATGGTCTAATATATTGACAAAACATAATCGTTATGCTACATTAAGTGTATTATGACAGATAAAACAAAAACAAACAAAACCACACCAGAACAAGCTATCGAATCAACAGCAACAACCCATATTAAAGTGAGCGAAGACTTAAAGCACTCTGTATTGATCGTATCGATCGTCGCCAACCTATTCGTTCTTACTGCCTGGATTATGCTGCAGGTAACAACACAGTACGATAATCAAATCGCTAGTTTCTTGTTTACACGCTAATCTGTCCTCCTATCGCTAAAAATACCACACAATATCACGGTGTGGTATTTTTAATGCCACCTCTGTCTGGAAGGGAAGTTATCCACTGTACTGTGGATAAAGCTTACGCTGTGTATAATTTTCAATCAAAATAGGGCTTGTCGTGGGTAATGGTGGGTATTATAGTAAAGCCAGTGGAAAGAAGTGGGTAACACCACCTCAGCACAAACAAACACCACTAAATTAAAAAATAACCCATAACATTGCCTTGATCGGCAGGGGACACATAGTAAATGGATTATTTCGAAAGAAAGCTTGATGACAAGCATCGGTTGACAATACCAACCGAACTTCGAAATGAATTTGCTAGCGGTGTCGTTCTGACACGAGGCTTTGGTCAATACCTCCACTTGTACCCACAAAACGTTTGGGACAGGGAAGTAGAACCAGCGCTAGACGGTAGCATTCTCGATGAAAAGGTTGCTGATCTTAACGTACGGTTCCGCCGAGGTAAAACCAGTGCAGCACTAGATCAAAAACAAGGTCGAGTGACTGTCGAGCAGCACCTGCTTGAATATGCTGGCATTGACCGAGAGTTGATAGCTGTTAGGGCAGGCGCTTATTGGCGACTGTTACCGGCAACTGCTGACGTTTAGGGTAGTACAGGGTCCGCAGCACTTTAACAATTCGTATCAGATAGTAAATGATACACTCTCGAGATCAACTATCTGGTAGTAGAGCAAGTGGACCTACGGTACCACTAAAAAAATACCGACGCACCTTCCTCAAACACAACACCTCCCAAAAAAACTCCACCTCACACACATAAGTCTCTCAATTGGATAAACTTGGATATGAGTTGCCTATGGCACCCCCAAGCTTGTCCAACCACTTATTACAAAAACAAACACACTCAAAAAACAAAAAAAGCTCTGCTGCCAGTTAGGTGATCTCGAGTAAACTGATATACTATATATCAGTTTATGAGTATTAAAGAACATCCACCACAACATGTTCCCGTTTTACTAGACGCGACGCTTGAAACACTACATCCTATTCAGGGCGAGAATTATCTCGATCTGACGGCAGGGTACGGTGGTCATGCTCGGCGTGTTCTAGATTTAACGAAAAACTACGAAGCTTCCGTATTAGTTGATCGTGATAGTTTTGCCATTGCAGAACTGGGCGAGTTTACTGATAAGGGGGTTACTTTACTGCACACCGATTTCGTCAGCGCTGCTCGCAGCCTGGTTGAAGAGGGGAAGCAGTTTGATATCGTACTTGTTGATTTGGGGGTGTCATCACCACAGCTCGACAAGAGCGAACGAGGGTTTTCCTTTACTCATGATGGTCCGCTTGATATGCGGATGGATCGTCGCCAAGAAGTCTCAGCCGAAACGCTGGTCAACAAGGCATCAAAAGACGAACTTATTCATATCATTCGTACCTACGGTGAAGAGCCAACTGGATTTGCACGGCGCATCGCTGACGCAATTGTGACTAATCGTCCGATTACCACAACCAGTAGACTCGCCGAACTTGTCAAAAGCGCCTACGTCGGCAAGTGGAAAAAAATCCACCCAGCGACACGCACATTTCAAGCACTCCGTATTGCGGTCAACCAAGAACTACGACAGGTTGAAGAATTGCTACCACTATTGCCAAAGCTATTAACGCCAGGCGGTCGGGTAGGGATTATCAGCTTTCATAGTCTGGAAGATCGGTTAGTAAAACAGTATTTCAACGAACAGAAGAATGCTGGCTACGAAGCCGAACTCCAGTTACTGACCAAAAAGCCGTTAGCCGGAGACATTTACGACGTTCACAACCCGCGATCACGTAGCGCAAAACTACGGGCCGCAGTGAAAAAATAAAACAAAAAGGGAAAGGGCACAAAAATATGCCAATTCACATTCCAGTAACATTCGCAGACGCAGAAGCAACACAAACTGTTGCTGTCCGTCACGGATAATTACCACATTCGGCCTATCGCTCTACGGGGTGATAGGCCACCAAAAATAAAACATCAAAAATAAACAGAAACAAAAATAATGTATAACCAACGAACCACACAGTTTAGTTCTCGTCGTGTTAGCAATTGGAGCCGTAATCAAAATACTGCCCGCTTCACGTCAAACGTCAAACTCGGCCCAGTGACTCATACGGTGCTTGTTGCCCTTATGATTACCGTGCTCGGCTTGATATACTTAACACAGGCTACTCGTACGACTGGTTATGATTACAAGGCGCAGGAAATCGATCAAAAGATTGCAGAGCTTTCGACCAAACAATCAGATTTGGAAATCGAAAACGCTCGCCTGACTGCACTTGAAACAGTCAAGAACAGCAGTGTGGCTAAGTCTATGGAAAAGCCAGCATCGACAAATTACGTTAGTGAATAAAATATGCAATTAGAGCTCGCAAAGGGAAGTCGACCACGATTACTCGCTATGATACTTCTGGCTATCATGGCCATTTTTGTGATCCGATTATTTTATTTGCAAGTAATCCGAAATGACTTTTATGTCGCTGCCGCCAAAGAAGAGCAGCAGCGTCAACTTGTTTTACCAGCCCAACGCGGTGAAATATACACGATGGACAGTGGCACACCGACTAAGCTAGTCATGAATGAAACGGTTTACACGGTCTTTGCTGATCCGAAAATTATTACTAAATCACAGCCAATTATCGATGCAATCCAGCAAATCGCTGGTGGTAATGCACGTCCAAATTTGGAATCGTTGCTTGCCAAGAAAGAATCTCGTTATCAGATTATTGCGACTAAAGTTTCAGTGAAGCAGGCAGCAATGATTAAAGAAAAGAAACTGAGCGGCATTGGCTTTCAGCGTGAAACACAACGCGTCTATCCAGAGGGTCAGCTAGCTGCTCAGACGCTTGGGTTTGTTGATTTTGAAGGTGTCGGTAAGTATGGCATCGAGGGCGCCCTAAATGATCGTTTGACTGGTAAGGATGGGTTACTGCAGACGGTTGCCGATGTGCGTGATGTGCCACTGACAATTGGTGATGATTATATTAATAAACCAGCGGTGAATGGCGATAACATCGTTATGACACTCGACCGCAATATTCAGTCGTACACTGAAAAAGCGCTTGCGGATGGTTTGCAAAAATCAGGCGCAACTAATGGTAGCGTCATGGTGATGGATCCGCAAAGCGGTAAGGTTCTTGCGATGGCAAACCTCCCAACGTATAACCCGGGTAAATATAACGAAGTACGGGATGCGGCTGCCTTTAACAACGACACGGTAAGTGCACCATACGAGCCAGGTTCTGACATCAAGACGTTGACGATGGCAATCGGGCTAGACAAGGGTGTGGTGCAGCCGGACTCGACCTATAACAATACGGATTACATTAAGGTAGAGGACCGCACGATTACAAATGCGACCAAGGGACAAACTGGTGAAATAACCTATCAGCACGCGCTTAATTACTCGCTTAATACTGGGTTCGTCACAATTGCGCAAAAGCTGGGTGACGGCAAAAGTATTAATCGCACCGCCCGCGATACGATATATGATTATTTCCATAACAAATTAGGCCTCGGGGCACTAACGGGAATTGAACTTGATAATGAAGCACGTGGTACGGTTATTGCACCAACCGAGAACGATGGCGGTGCGGTGCGTTACTCGAATATGTCGTTTGGACAGGGTATGGACGTGACGATGGTACAAGTCTGTGCGGCGTTTAGTACCATTATCAACGGCGGCGTGTATCATCAGCCAACGGTTATTGCCGGCAAGATGAGTGATGATGGTACGCAGTTTGTGGCGGCTGCGCCAAAAGCTTCTCGTTCGGGAGTTATTAGTGCGAGTGCGTCCGATAAAGTTCGGGCAATGGTGCATACGGCACGGTCGGCTTTTTACAGTCAGCAGGACACCGCTGGCTACTATACAGGTGGTAAAACAGGTACCTCGCAAACTCTGCGTGATGGTAAATATGTTGATAATGAAACAGTCGGTACCTATCTGGGATTTGGTGGCGAAGACAGTAGCAGCCAGGGGCCAAAGTATGTCATAATGGTGCAAGTATCAGGCAAGAATATGAACCTCGCTGGTAACAAAGATGCCATGCCAATTTTTACCGATATCTCTAACTGGATGCTTAATTATATGAAGTTGCAACCGAAAGGCTAATCACACCCAATGAATCTCACTCCACTTAGTAACGTACACATGCATGATCTATCTGAAACCTTCCTACTTAGCATTGGTGCGTTTTTACTGGCAATGTTATTGACGCCGCTGTATACGTCATTGGCATATCGTTACAAGTTCTGGAAAAAGCAGCGGACCACGAGCACGACTGGTGAGAAGCTTGAAATATTTACGAAACTACACGCTAATAAGTTCAAGCGCACTATCCCAACGATGGCTGGTTTGATTGGTATCGTGACGATCTTTATCGTGACGATGTTCTTTAATCTTGATCGCGCCGAAACCTATTTGCCGCTTGCCGCATTAGTCGGTGGTGGTATTGTTGGTCTGCTAGATGACGTCATTAACATTCGAGGGCAGGGGACAGGTGTTGCCGGTCTTCGCTCTAGTTTGAAATTTGGCATGATTACCGTGATGGCGGTGGTGCTGGGCTGGTGGTTCTATAAAAACATTGGTGTTGATGCAGTGCATATTCCATTTGTCGGCGACTGGACATTAGGATGGTTGATTATTCCGCTCTTCGCGTTTGCCGTTATTGCTACCAGTAATGCTGTTAATATTAGCGATGGTCTTGATGGCCTGGCTGGCGGTCTATTAACGATTAGCTTTGGCACCTTTGGGGTGATTGCATTGCTACAGGGCCACGTTCTACTCGCGGGATTCTGTTTTACTGTTGTCGGAGCGCTATTAAGCTATCTGTGGTTCAATATCTTCCCAGCCCGTTTCTTTATGGGTGATGTTGGAAGCTTTGCCTTTGGCACGAGCCTGGGTGTCGTCGCGATGATGACGAACACACTGTTTCTTTTGCCACTCATTGGTATTATCTTTGTCATCGAGGCAGGCTCAAGCTTGATCCAAATCCTTAGCAAGCGAATTTTCCACCGCAAGATTTTTATCTCTGCACCTATTCATCATCATCTTGAAGCTACAGGCTGGCCAGAGACGAAAGTAACGATGCGATTCTGGGTTATTGCAGCTGTGGCGGGTATCCTTGGTGTGCTGCTGGCACTTGCCGGAGGACATATTTAAAACTATGCAGCCAGTACGACGTTCGGTGGGGAGAGTTACTGAGACTGTTCGAGGTGTCATTACACGCCGTCACCGCCCCGATTACCAGATCGTCCTTTATATGGGGTTGTTGATGCTGCTTGGCCTTATTGTGATGTACGCTATTGGCCCGCAGCGTGCCAACGTTTTGAATAACGCCAACGGTACGGACTTTTATACCAGCACCTACTTTTTCATTAAACAATCGGTGAGTTTATTACTGGCTTTGGCAGCATTTGTAGCTGTTGCGACAATTCCATTTGAATTTATGAAAAAGAACGCTAAGCAACTATTAATGGTGGGGCTAATAGCCTGTGCAGTATTGGCAATTGCTGGATGGGCAGGCCTTGGGATTGCGATGTGTAGTCACGGTGCCTGCCGCTGGTTTAACCTTGGAGCGTTTGGAACATTACAGCCGGCTGAATTGTTAAAATTTGGGCTGCTGGTATTTAGTGCGGGCTTTTTGGGTATGCGTATAAAACAAGGGCTTATCAATGATGTTAACAAAACGCTTATTCCACTGGGTGCGTTAGTGCTTGTGGCGGTGATATTTGTGATTGGCATTCAAAAAGACATGGGGACTGGCCTGGCGATGGTGGCAATTATCGGCAGTATGATGGTGGTGAGCGGCATGAGTAAAAAAGTCGGTATGATGGTTGCGATTGCAGCCGTATGCCTGGGGTTGCTGCTGATCGTGACAGCTCCACACCGTATTGAACGCGTCGTGACTTTCCTGGCAGGGGATAGCTCGATGACTGAAGGTGACGCTGATGCGAATTATCATATTAATCACGTCAAGATCGCGATCGGGAGCGGGGGTTTTGGAGGTGTCGGGATCGGTAATAGTGTCCAGGCGACCGGCTATTTACCAGAGGCTATTAACGACTCTGTCTTTGCTATCATGGGCGAAACCTTTGGCTTTGTTGGTCTGACGGTCATCCTATTGCTGTTTACAGCGCTTCTCATGCGTTTGCTTCGTATTGCAGACCACTTGCCGGATGTATGGATGAAACTCGCGGTAGCGGGCGTATTTGGCTGGCTGGCGGCACATGTTATATTGAATGTAGCAGCGATGATAGGCCTTGTTCCGCTTACAGGGGTGACATTACCGTTACTGAGCTTTGGTGGTACCAGTATGATTTTTATCGCCGGTGCACTCGGGCTTGCATTTCAACTATCACGTTATACCGTTCACGGATCAACACATAAGGAGATGAACAATGAGAATCTTGGCAGTCGGCGGGGGATCGGGCGGACACGTTACACCGGTAGTCGCAGTTCTTCGCGAACTTAAAAAGCGTGAGCCATCAGTAGAAGTACGTTTTTGGTGTGATCGTAAATTTGCCTCACAGGCACGCAGTATTGTTCATCATTTTGACAGTACGATATCGGTGCAAACGATTCTATCTGGCAAATTCCGACGCTATAATAATTTGCCAATGTGGCGTCAGCTACTGCGTCCGGTGACTATTGTATTCCCGAATGCCCGTGATTTAGTACTCGTTGTATGTGGCTTTGCGCAAAGCATCATCAAGCTCATTGTTTGGCGACCTGACGTTGTGTTTACGAAGGGCGGCTATGTGTGTCTTCCTGTTGGCCTAGCGGCGAAATTACTTCACATTCCACTTGTTATTCATGATTCAGATGCGCATCCTGGTCTTACGAATCGTATATTGGCAAAGTGGGCAACATCAATTGCCACGGGTGCACCGTTGAAACATTATCCATACCCAGCGGCACGTTCTCGGTATGTTGGTATTCCAATTGCTGACGAGTTTCGTAAGATTACAAGCGGCGAACAGCGCGATGCCAAAGAAATGCTTGGCTTTGATCCAGCGCAGCCACTTGTCGTAATTACAGGTGGCGGTTTGGGTGCGCAGCGTATTAATAATGCGGTCGCATTGTCCCTGCAAGATCTATTACCAATGACATCGGTTATTTTGGTCTCAGGCACTGGTCAGTATGATGAAATGCGGGCTTTGACTCCGCAAGACGACGAGCGATTCCAGCTGCACGCTTTTGTGAGTAACGGCATGGCAACCATGCTCGGTGCGGCAGATATCGTGGTAACACGTGCGGGTGCAACGACATTACTAGAACTAGCGGCACTGGCTAAACCAACGATCTTGATTCCAAATGGCTATCTAACTGGTGGCCATCAGCTAAAGAACGCAGCCGCCTACGCTGAACGTGGCGCAGTTGAGGTCATCGATGAGCACCAACTGGATATTGATCCGCAGGTCTTGGTGAAATCAATCCACATGCTCCTTAATGACAAAGCGAAGCGTGAACAGATGAGTGCCGCGTTTCACTCTTTCGCACGGCCACATGCCGCAAGTGACATGGTCGACATGATTTTATCTGCAGCAAAATAAGCATAAGTTTGGTACAATTACTCTAGTAATTATGGCCTTATTTTCTAAAAAACAGCAACCTGACATTGCCCCTCGCCGCCGACAGTCGAGCGTCAATCCTTCGAGTGAGCGCGCGACTGATGCCGACCTAAGCCAGCGGTATGCATTTAAGCGCAACCGCACATTAACAGGCAGCGCATCGGCGCAGGTTGTTAGTATTAACGAGGCCAACGCTCAGCTCAAGTCGAGCCGAGTACAGGCGCATGATTTGGCCCGTCAGCGACGTCGTATCGGCAGTGTGTTGGTAGTAACGCTTCTTGCGATCGCAGTCTTGTTTGGTTTGGTGTCACAATTAACCGCCCAACCAATCGTTCGGACATCAGAGTTAAGTCAGTCGCTTGACCCAACCTATACAAAAGCTGTTGATGAGTATTTGTCACGTCACCCGATTGAGCGATTACGCTTTTTGCTACATGAGGATGGCCTGAATGCCTATGTGCAATCAGTTGCCCCTGAGGTAGCATCAATTAAAGTCGATGGCTCGGCTGGTTTTGGTAAATCTAATTTTGCTGTGACAATGCGCAAACCGATTGCCGGCTGGAGTATTCGCGGCGTGCAACAATACGTTGATGGTTCGGGAACCTCTTTCCTGCGTAACCACTATCCCACTCCTAAGGTTCAGATTGTCGATAACAGTGGCATTCAAGTTGAGGCCGGCCAAGCTGTCGCAAGTAATCAGTTCCTCGGCTTTGTGGGCCGCGTAGTGGGCCTTTCTAACGCCCAAGGCTATGCAGTCACCCAAGTAGTAATACCGCAGAATACAACGCGCCAAATTGAGTTACGACTGCAAGATATCCCGTACCCGGTTAAATTATTGATTGACCGTCCAGCAGGGGAGCAGATAGAGGATATGACGAGGTCACTAGGGTGGCTGAAGAGTCATAACCTTACGCCAGGGTATCTGGACGTTCGAGTTAGTGGCCGAGCCTTCTATAAATAAGAGGGTGATATTGAGGCAGGGCACTCTCCTATCCTCTTGAGATAATGTTCTATTTTTGTTCTATTTTTGCTATAAAGCCATGAAGAGAAAAACTATATTAAAATATACAAATAACAAAAAAGCAAATAATAGTAGTGAAGAGCAGGGGAAAGAGAAGGGTAAGAATTTTCTCAGAAAACTATTGATGAGCATGTGAAAAAACATACAAAAGTATACAAACGAAACAAAAGTCAAATAACGCAAATGCGACGTTAGTGTGGAAAACTACGACAGTAGCTACGTTGTAAATTAGCACTCTCGAAGACCGACTATCAATTCGAGAGACCCATAGTGGACGTTGTAACGTAACGTAAAACAATAAATAGAAACATATACCTGCGTGTGGGTTATATATGTAGCACAGCACCCTATTATAGGGGTATATCGATATTTTGCTATCTAGATAGACGTATACGTAATCATCTTATATTTATATATCTAATGTCGTAAAAGATATATTGTGCGACCCATTATCATACAATCATATTATTACTCTATTACACTAACTATCTAGATTTTATGGTCGCCTATTCATGTATTGGTATGTTAATTTTGTCATGTGGACTCCCTGCTGTGTCTATGTATACTATTCGCGCCGGTTTTCGTTAGTTTGTCTACGTATGTATTAATGGTTGCTGGTATGTCTAGCGATTCATATATTGATTAACAGTGGTCACGCAGTAGTTTATCAGATATAAACACGTATAAATAATGTTCTAATTTTGTTCTATTATAGCCTATTTAATAACAGGGGTCGGTAAAGGGTGAAAATAGGGCCGTAATTTACTCCCCCGCTGTTGTTCGCTCTTAAAAATACACCCAGGAATAGTGATCTGGGTGTATTTAACGAAGTTTTAGAACGGTGTCGTCAGCCGGAGCATTAGGAGTTGACGCTGACTGTGACTGTGGAGCCTTAGGTGCATCAGCAGACGCATTTGTAGCTGAGCCAGCTGGTTTGCGCTTACGGGTGCGTGTACGCTTCTTTTTGACTGGAGCGTCAGTAGTACCGTCTGAAGTAGGCTGTTGAGGGGCTGGGCTAGTAGCTGCAGGAGCAGGTGCAGCTGGTTTGGCTGGTGCTTGTTGCTGCGTGTTTGATGACTCTGTAATGATGCGTGGGCGATTAGGCTGCTGCGGAGTAACTGTCTGCGACTGAGCGTTAATTGGCCATTGTTTGGCGCGCGCAGCAGATTGTGGGGGCTTGTTTTGAGGCTGAGGAGCAGAGGCATTCTGGACTTGCATTGCATCATTAATTTGTTTTTCGATGTCTGCCCTGCTGCGGCTGTAGTTACGGCGGGTGTTTTCAATGATACGACTGCTGTTATCAGTTGATGCAGGAGGTAATGTGAGGGTCGAGGCGCTAAAGGCTGGTGACTTCTCGCCCTTGATCACCATGTTGATGATGAAATTACGGTTGTGCATCTGCAGGAGGTCATTTGGCTCAAACTGCGGCTCGAACTGTTTAGATAGGATTGGTGCGTCATCGGCTGAAACACGGAAACAAATCATTGTACCGACGTTACCAAAGACGGCATCACGTACGGTTTCGCTCATCTGTGAAATGTACTGGTTGGCCACTGTTAAGTTCAGGCCGTATTTACGTGCCTCAGATAGAATGGTGGCAAATGAATCAGTCGCAAAGTTTTGGAACTCGTCGACGTACAGATAGAACGGACGGCGGTCTTCAATCTTGGCAATGTCCGAACGGGACATGGCGGCTAGCTGAATCTTCGTAACCAGGAATGACCCTAGAATAGAGGCATTGTCCTCACCGATCAGACCCTTCGAGAGGTTCACGATCAAGATCTTGCCTTCGTCCATGATCTGGCGGATATTAAAGGTACTCTTTGGCTGGCCGATAATAT
>CAMLED010000015.1 GCA_946479115.1 uncultured Candidatus Saccharibacteria bacterium
ACATTGTAATCACCTTGGCTAAATTCCAAATCTTGATCTGAAATTGTCGTGCGATATGGCGTGATGAAAATCTTGACGACTTCACCTTCTACTTTGTAGCGTAGATGATCGGCTTTGCTCTTATCGAGAGCAATAATAAAATCGCGTAAACTATCGACGGTGTTTTCAAACGTTTTCTCAGGATCAAGGAACGTAATCGCTGGTGGAATTGCCCCACTTACAACAGCGGTAGCGTGTTTGTTCATCTTGTTAAGAAGTGACGTCAGACCAAGCGCTGCGCTTAGTTCGTCAACCGACGGATCACTACTGACCGTGACCAAAATATTAGTGCTTTTTTTGATGTTATCGACGATCTGTTGCTTGGCATTACCATCGTTCATGGAGGTGAGTTCCTACTTTTTTATTTTGTCTGAGATTTGCCCCAACTATACCATAAGTGGTTTAAAACAGTCAATAACACGTTAACACTTTACAAATTGCATCTTTTCCCCTATAATTGCACGTTGATTATATCTATCACTTTTAACGAAAAAGGAATATCAATGCCAATTATCAAATCAGCCATTAAACGAATGAAACAAACCATCAAGCGCAACGAGCGTAATGTTGGTATCAAACGTGAAATCAAGGATGCAACTAAGGCATTTTTGGCAAAGCCTACGAGCGAAGGTCTATCAAAAGCGCACAGCGAACTTGATACTGCTGTTAAAAAAGGTCTTTTGAAGAAAAACACTGTTGCCCGCCGCAAATCTCAACTTGCGAAGGTCGCTAAAGACGCCGGCGTAAAGCTTGCCCCAGCGAAAAAAGCCGCTCCAAAAGCTACTGCTGCTGCAAAACCTGCTGCCGCTAAAAAGCCAGCCGTTGCCAAGAAGCCTGCTGCAACTAAAGCTACTACTGCCAAAAAAGCTCCAGCTAAGAAACCAGCTGCTAAAAAGACAACTAAATAGTCTTTCTATTTATAAAAATAAGCGACCATTAACTGGTCGCTTATTTTATTGCGTGAAATTACTGCTAAATATTTATCGTTTTCATAAGCGCACGCTCAATCAACAGCCATGGATCAGTCGCTGATGTTTTCATACTGGCATCAGCTTCGGCAAATGCCGCTACCACTTTCTTTGTACCACTACGACCAAGCCGGCGAGCATACGTAGCTAGTTTTCCGAGGCCGTAGGGATGCACACCTAGATCTTTGGCAACATCAGCACCTTGGCGGTCACCAGCCACTGCCAGGGCTGCTAGCTGGAAGGCTTGCCCACTCAGTAAGCCAAATAACCGGTACGGATCTTCGTTTAGCGACAGGGTTTCAATCATCTGCTTGATCTTGGCACCATTACCCTTTAGCGCGGACTCAAATAAATCAAAGACATTTTCAGCCACATTTGCTTCGATATGCTCGGCAATACTAGCGGGCGTAATTTCATCTAATACGATGAGCTTTTGTAGCGCTTGGTATAGCGGCCACTGATCAACACCAACTCGTTGCACCAAGACACGAATTGACTGAGTATCGATCACACATCCCATCCTACTAGCCTCTTGCGCCACCCATTGCTCAGCTTTGGCGGTGTCACGCTCTGTCCAGGCTTTATGTTCAGAGATAGTTGCGACCTTTTGCAAATCTTTGTACGTGACCGTACGTTTATCCAGTTTAGGCTCAACCAACACCAAATGAACATCAGGACTCACTCGCCCTAACCATTCATGAAATGTCGACCAGATCGCTTTGTTATCAGATAGTTGCTTGATAATAACGAGACGCTCACTTGCAAATAACGTCGCTCCCATTACCAGGTCAGGCAGTTGTTTAAGGTCGAGCTCACTGCCGTCGATTCGCTCTGCCTCACCAGAAAACCCATCAATAATCTGCCCAAGTGCACGGGTTACTTCAAAGCTATTGTCACCAGTCAGAACAGTTATCATCTATTCTTATTGTACCTGACAAACAGGACAAATGTGCGTACCGCGGCCAGCGGCTTTGAATTTAATGATTTCCGTACCACAGCGAGGACAAGTTTGACCTTCACGGCGAAAGACACGTGCAAAATCCATATAGCTTCCCCGCTTACCTTCGGCGTTAACATAATTTTTATCAGTTGAGCCACCCTTTTCGATCGCCAGATTCATCACGGCACGTAGTTCGGTGTATAGTAGCGCGAACTCATCTGGTGTAATTGTATTCACTAGTCGTTTTGGATGAATCTTAGCGCCCCACAAACTTTCATCGGCATAAATATTCCCGACACCCGCAACCACTGTCTGATCAAGGAGCGCTGCCTTGATACTGGTTTTAGCGCGGCGAGTAAAACGCTCAGCAAACTCCTCAGAGCTAAACTCAGCCTCAAGTGGTTCTGGCCCGACTTTTTTCATGAAATCGATATTGGGTACTTCGAGGGTTGGCATTAGCCGCATCCAGCCAAACTTGCGTTGATCATTAAAATACAGATGTGATCCATCAGCAAATTCAATCGTCACACGCGTTGATCGATCAGGCAGTTCACCGATTAAACTCTCGTTCGGATGGCCTGCACCAAAAACTTGTTCACCGCGATAGACCAACTGGCCCGTCATTTTAAGATGAATAACCAGCGTGTAATCAGTTGATAGATCGATAAGTAACACTTTTGCACGACGCCGTACATCGCTAATCGTCGCACCAATCATAAAACCCGCGACATCAGCGGGTGCATTAGGAAAGCCCTTTGGTGTGTCGTGTTGCTCGCTAACAATCTTTTTGCCAATAATGAGCGCGCTTAGACCGCGGCGAACTGTTTCAACTTCTGGTAACTCGGGCATTGTCTACTTCTGCGCGTCGATTGCTTTTGTGACTTTGCTGTCAGCTTTTAAGTTTTGCCAAAATAGAACTTTATTCGTCTGAATGCTCATCGTTGATTCAGGACCATAGGTCTCGTCGCCTACTTTTACAAGTTTGACGTTTGCTGAAGCCGTATCACTACCGTCACCTTGACCCTGTGTGTAATATGCTTTCGTCAACGTCAGATACGCTCCTTGGGTGTTCTGTAATTTACCAAAAAAGACTTTGCCGTCTTCCAAAAAGACTACCTGGTAGCGACCACGGTCAATCTGCTGTTCGTTACGGTGCAAAAATGCCTGTAGTCCAAACCAGCCAGCAATCAATGCCACAATAATGGCAGCTGCTACGATCATTTTACGTCGGGTAAATCGGTACTGCGGTCGTCGCGCGCCAGCAACTGGGCGAGCAATATCCATATGCTTTTGTCCTGAAAGTTTATTCATAATTATCTCCTTCGTTTATCATAGCACCTACCACCAGGTCAGGGTACTGCCTGCTTTGGCAGTAATAGCCGAACCTGCAACTTCGGTTGCAAATCGAATCTGAAGCGTACCATTAGCTGATGGCGTCACAATACCCTCGATGGTAGCAATATTACCTGCGGTTAAAGAGGTCGCGTTTGCAGTAGCAGGAGTGTCATACGCCGTCGCAAAGTTAGTTGTTTCGGTCGTCGCAGTCAGGGTATTCTTGGCTGTGTACGATATAGTAGTTGCCGCTGGACCGTTTATCGTCCAAATTGAACCTGTCGTCGTGAGGGCTGCCGTATAATTAATCAATGCCGAAAAATGGTAGGTTACACCAGAAGTAACCGGGAACGACAAGCCTGTCACGTCAGTAATTGTATTAGCCCCAGTGTTGTCGATGACGTCTGATCCTAACGTCACGACATTTTCAGCCGTAGAAATACAGTTCGCCCATGCCCCATTTTCATAACAGCGCATCTTACCTGCATTTGAGTTATAGTACATCGCCCCGTTGGTACCCGTAGGATCACCCGAGGTATTTTTAGTATCTAGAATAAAGACGATTGCCGTGGCATCAGCCGTTGGCGAGCCAACTTGAATAATACTGTTTGTTGTGTCGGCGATGAGCAAACTGCCCGCAGTAGAGTTCTGGATCTGGAATGCTGTCGTCGAGTCAGACAAATTCTTAAATAAGGCGTTGCCAGCAACCTCGAGAGTAGCTCCTGGAGTCGTCGTGCTAATACCTACCCTACCAGTTGAGGTGGTTGAAAGCGCCGGCCCTGTACCACCCGATCCCCCACCGGTTCCAATACTGACACTACTGGCAGTCGTATTAACTTTAAATAATGAGGTACCCCCTGAAGTTTGGATATCAAAGGCGCTGGTTGAATCTGATGTGTTTTTAAATAAATTTGTGCCCGTAAATGTGTTATTTTGTGAGGTGATTATAAAGGCTGTTGCATCACTACCATCGAGGGTGTCAGCATTCATCGCATAGGCGCTGGCAGCAATTGGCTGACGCGGGGTCATGGCACCTTCGGTAAATGTACCGCAGGCAGCGGTAGAACAAGTTGCCGTCGCTGGTGTCGGCAACTCAACTTCAAAATACAGTGGCTGCGACGTGAAGACGCTCGGCGTCAGCGCAGTCACATCACCTAACTGGACATTAAATTGACCGTTGGTCACCGTGACACGGTTGGTGGCATCACGTACTTCAGTCCAAATGGCCGAACCACCACTAAGCACGCTAAAGATACGAAATTTCATATTATAGAGGCCGTTAGGCTTAGCGGTGCCAGAAGCATCGGTTAGACGACCTTGGTAGTTAATCTTATATGGTGTGGTTTGGGCGGCATACGAAGGTTGCGAGAAGGCAATAATAGCGAACACAAGGACTAATCCAAAGAAGACAGACGTGCATACACGCTGCCATATAAATGTAGCCGATATGGCAACTAATTTAGTCACCTACCGCTCCCCGTGTTCCTTTTTAGTTGCTCTGTTTGTCTCATCCCTATCGTCCTTCACAACGATTATGCTTATTCTACTATATTTTTCCCTGTTGTACCACTACCACCACATCAAGGTGCTCCCCGCCTTAGCTGTAATTGCAGAGCTTGCCACACCAGACGCAAATCGGACCGTCACCGTGCCATTTGCCGATGGCGTAATCACTCCTTTAATACGAGCCACGTTACCAGTCGTTAATGAACCGGCATTGGAAGCTGCGGGAATGTTATATGCCGATGCAAAGTTAGTCGTTTCCGTCGCTGCAGTGAGTGTATATTTTGAGGTATACGATAATGTTGTTGCCGTTGGACCGTTGATCGACCAGCGCGAGCCAGTCGTTGTTGCGGCCGAGGTATAATTAATCAATGCTTTAAAGCGATAGGTTGTGCCGGCAACGACAGGAAATGACAGTCCGGTCACGTTAGCAATCGTATTGGCCGTAGCGTTATTATTCGTGACGTCGGCACCGAGCGTAACAACATTCTCGGCACCGCCGATACAATTCGTCCAAGCGGATTTTTCATAACAACGAAACTTACCGAGTCCAGAGTTGTAATACATAGCACCGTTTGTCGTCACCACTGGATCGCCTACCGTATTCTTTGTATCCAGCACGAATCGAATCGCCGTCGCATCAGCAGCGGCTGCGCCGACCTGAATGCTACTATCCTGCGTATTTGCAATCAATAAACTACCAGCCCCAGCAGTCTGTATTTGAAAAGCAGTCGTCGTGTTACTTAAATTCTTGAATAAACTATCACCAGCTACACCTAATGTTGCGCTTGGACTCGCCGTGCCAATACCTACCCTGCCATTTGAGCCAGTTGAAATTATTGGCCCGCCGACGGTAGCAAAGTCGACATAAAATGAAAATGCCTGTGTACCGGTACCGTTAGTAAATGTCACCGGATTAGGCCAAGGATCAGTATAGACGTCGTTTCGATAAGCTGAGTTAGCTGGACCGTCATCAAACCGAGCGTTGTTATTCGTCGAAACTGTAGAGTTCGTTGTATATGCAAGCCAGTAATACGTATTCGGTGCCAAAGTAGCCGATATCGATACGGTATTCCACCCGGCCACCAAGGTTCCTTCACTACTCGCCGCCACAAGATCAACAGGTACTGTCGCAGTGCCAGTATAAATTGCCATTGCAAATTTATTGTTCGGCGCAGCTTCAATTGGACCGGCCACATTCACCGAAATTTGTGTTGTTTGACCAGCGGTGGCTCCGGTTTGATAGCGGGCAAAGTTACGAGCGTTACCGTTACTCGTATCGGCCGTGCCACCAACAACCGTACGCCCAAGTTGTGGTGGCGTCACGAGCGTACTACCTATCGATACACTACTCGCAGATGTATCAACAGCGAATAAAGAGGTGTTTGCTACGTTAGCCAATCCGAAGGCACTACTGCTATTGCTGCTATTTTTGAACAAATTACTGGCGGTAAACGTCATGTTGCCAGCAAGCGACGCGAACTCACTCGCATCGTAACCATCCAGCGTATCGGCATTCATCGCATAGGCGCTGGCAGCAATTGGCTGGCGGGGTGTCATGGCACCTTCAGTAAAAACAGCACAGCTAGCCGTCGAGCAAGTCGCCGTCGCTGGTGTCGGTAGTTCCACTTCAAAGTACAGTGGCTGCGACGTAAACACACTCGGCGTTAGCGCAGTGACATCACCTAGCTGAACATTAAACTTACCGTTAGTCACGGTTACCCGATTGGTTGTTTCACGAAGCTCAGTCCAGATAGCCGAACCGCCACTAAGCACGCTAAAAATACGGAATTTCATGTTGTACTGACCGTTCGGTTTAGCTACGCCAGCAGCGTTCGTTAAGCGGCCTTGGTAATTAATCTTATACGGCGTGGTTTGGGCCGCGTGAGCAAACTGAGACGTGAAGATCAATGTAACGATCACTAGAAATAAAACAGCCGCCAAATACGTAGCGTTCTTTTTTATAACAACCTTCACGTTACCGGCCATAATTACGGCCTATGCCCTTTCTTGATTCGGCGGCGGCGACGTACGTACAGAATGCTACTGAAAATTGCTGCTGGCAGTATCGTAACAAGCACCAAGACAACCCAACGCCATACCCCCGTGATAACGAGCATCCACTGTGTCTTTTTACTTTCACCATAACTCGCGGTTAGTTTATAGATCCCCAATTGATTACTAGGAAGACTGAATTTTGCCTCGCGGCTGTTACCGGCGAATACCAATGGTCCTTTTATGCTTGTCGTTTGACCAAATGGCCATAAGCCAATTGTGATATCAGGGAAAAAGCCGCTAGAACTATCGGATGGAGCGGTATTTTTAATAATCAACTTACCGTTTACATCCGAACCAGTTTGTAGCCACGGTGCATTGATTTTCGTAACTTCTGCCTGGCGTGCGCCTGGTGTTCCGTTTGTCAAAATCAGCAATGAACCGACGCGAACGGATGAGCTTGCACTACCTGTTAATTCATTAATAGTCTGGGCAAAAATAGCCGCAAACACATCACCAGTTGGTAATTTAGTGCCGTCAATAATATAAAATAAACGCAGTGTCTTATGTGCCGGAATCGTATACTCGTCGTAGTCCAGACCAATGCCGGCACGAAGCTGTTCGCTATCATAAAACGACAAATTACCAGCAGTATCGACTTGCTTAAATCCAGCGACACTAAACTTCACTTTTGTATCTACAGGCCGAGGATTAGTAACGTCAATAAAGCCTTTTTTACGTTCACCTTTTTGGAGTGATGCCTCGTTTTGTAACGGCTGCACCTGCAATGAACCTTCAGCAGCAACTGGATGCTGCATGAAACAAAGCACTACTAAGCTGAATGCTGCTGCGAGCCAGTATTTCATGGAATTGTCGTCCCCGTATATGTTACGGTGTTGCTATAAGCCCCTGATACCTGTGTCGTTGCAATATCAAGCCGAAGCCGAACATTGATGACATCTATCGCACCGTTAACATGGCCAGACGTACTGTAAAATGAGGTCGCCGAAGATGGAATCGCTGCATAACTCGCTCCACTCACCCATTTACTATCAAGCGTTGGTGCACCAAAGACAGTGAATCCTAACCCCTTTGTCGTACCCTCAGTCCATGTCTGCGGCGAGGCAATTGAACCACTGACTGCTGGAATTGTATTCGCACCGCTCTGCAAATTATGATCCTGCTGTATAGATAGCCCGTAATCAGCCGCATTAGTGCGCACAATCGCATCGGCCGATGACGTGGTTGAGCCACTAATAAGCGTCCCTAATGTAAGGCCCGCTGGCGTACCTGCATTCTGTGCCCCATACTCCGCACTAACTTCCGATGTAGATAGCACCCGGTTAAATAATTTTACGTGATCGACTGAGCCTCTCAGCGCCCAGCCTCGTCCTGGAAATGAACCAATCGACAAGTCTCCGGTTGAATTATTGAGCGTTGATGGAAGCGTACCAGTTACCGTCGTTCCCACCTGAGCACCGTCGATATACACCTTTACTTTGTTTGCTTGTGACAAATTTCCGTCATAGGTCACAACCACATGTCGCCAGGTATTAAACGTGTTCCAGCTATTAGTGGCCGTATCGACATAGTTATTACCCGGATCAGACGCACTATCAGCTAACATGATACGCAGGCTATTGTTTGACGGCCCGGTCGAAATTGCCCATGAACCAGACTGCGGTGCAGAGTATTTCCACTGCGAAATAATAGTCTGATTTGGCACCCATGACGTTTGTTTTGCCCATGCCTCAATAGTCATCGTCGCGCCAGTTGGCATATTGGCATGATCTGCCACTAGGACTGCGCCAGTACCCGTGCTGTCAGCAGGTGCATTCATTGCCACGGCTCCACTCAGCTTGCCAGAAGCATCAAAGCTAGCTGGTGAAGTAAGCGTGCCATCGTGTTGGTATTGGCTAGCATCGGCGAGCGTTGTACCGCTGGTCTCATCCATTGGATAATAGCCAACTAAGCCTGATGGCTGCACGCTCAGCTGCATGGTTGGTGTCACCGAGTTAGTCTGTTGTTGGTCGATGATGTAACTACCGCTTTGTCCACTGCCAACAATCGCTTCTCCACCAATCGTTGTCATTGCATAGTTAGTCGAGGAAAGTTGGCCACCAAAACTACCACCTAAGTTACCGTCAATTGAATAGTTCGAGCTACTGATTGTTGCCGCCATAGCAACCGACACACCAAAAATGAGCGACAATACGATTGCCGGAATCACGCTAGTACCTAATTTTTTTACACCCCATGTCCCCATCATCACTCTTCACCTTAAATCATAAATACTACAATAATAATGCCCAGCCCAATTCCTACTATCACTCTCTTAACCTTACGTTGATGCGCTACCGTTGCCTTTACATGCAGGTGCATCCGCTTCGCCAGCCACAACAATCGCCGACCGATTAACGCTGCGTAAAATATCATCAGTAAGGCGCCAACGATAACGAGAAAACGAATAACATTCGCGTTATTTATATGACCATCTGCTGAATCGTACGCAATGAGGTCAAGCGACTGTGCGACATTCAGTAGTGGTGTGGTAATAAATCGTTCAAGTAAATTGCCGTTCGGGGCAACGTCTTGACCACTTACCGTCCTGCCTCCAACATCCGTTGACACCTGACTGCCTGTGCTAGCTGAGGTCGCATTTTCATAGGTCACAACAACACTATCGGTCGCATTGCCAACCTGACACACGTCAACGGCGACAACTTTGATCGTGTGTGTTCCTAGTGCAATCGAGACAGTCGTTGAAAACGTAGTGTCGTTATACGATAGCGGCTCTACCCCACTGAATGCATCGTCAACATACAACTCTAACTGACTCGCCTGTGCGACAGTACCGCTTAGTTCAATCTGACTAGTATTAACTACGCTGTCACTTTGCGGATGAACAACCGTCAAAACTGCTGATTGGTTTGGGTCACAGATAATGGCAGCAAGATTTGATTCGGCCGATACGGCATGTGTCGGCAACACAACAGCAGCCAGCACTAATAGACCGACCTGAAGACGCTTCATTAATTTAGCGACGTTTGCGTTGTAACAAGCCATAGCCCGCTCCGACAATCAACAAGATGATCACCACCAAAGCTAGCCAACGTGGCGCTAGCAACACGAAATGCGAAGTATTTGTTGGGGTATTAAGGACGGTCACTGTTTGATTCACTTTAAAGAGTCCAAACCAAGGTGCATTCGTCCAACTAAACGTGATATTTCGAATCGTGCCTGGATAGACAACATAGTCCTTTTGCTCGCTATATTTTACGGAGCCAAACAGATCCGTTACCTTAGTCAGGACATTTGCTTCAAAATCGGTATTGCCTGAGTTTTCGACACGGTTGCTTGCCGTTAGTGGTGGTGATGTCTGCCAAAAAGGCGCAGCACTACTGAGCATCTTGCCTTCTCGGCTTACCTTACCATCAACGTTTGCCAGTACGATACTGCCGACGCGCTTTTTACGAAGGACTGACGCCTCTTGGCCTGGCGCTGGTTGAGTCTCGGCAAAAATAACTCCGTAATGGCCGCCCGGTGCAGCCGCAGCAGGAACATGGAGGTCATATCGGATCTCCACACGTTCACCTGGTGCCAAATGATAGCTTACTTCGGCAAACTTAACCCATTGGTATAAATCTGTATTTTTTGATGTCTTTTCAAACTGAGGATCATAATTTTCGTTCGTTACCGAATACGGACGACTGTAAACGATAAAGTTATACGGTGTCGCACCGTCATTAATGACCGTGAACTTGCCCGTTTCTGTTGTGCCAGCTTTGGCTTCAATACGCTGCATGCCTGGACTAATGGCAACACTATCGGTGTCAGCCGCGCTAACAGGTGCGGTTAAAAGGCTGGTCATGGCGGCAAGGCCTAGGGTGAGCCATAGCACAAACTGCCTCTTTGATGATCGCGTCAGTAAAGAGTATCCTGTCATAATTTTTATCCTTAGCTATTGGTCGTTGCTGTATAGGTGACTGTGTCAGTGTAGGTGCCGTTAGGCTTGGTTGAGTCGATCTTGACCGCATACCAAACAACTGTCGGGTCGTTGCTTGCAGTAGTTGCTGTCGTTTTTACTGTTTGCGGTGCAGCTGACGATGCAATACCTGCCCATGTTGAGCTGCTGGATGTTGAGTTGGTTTCAGCGCTATAGGCAGTGGCGGTAAATCCACCCTGTCCAACAATGCGGTATCCCCATGTGTTGGTCGCCATTGCTGTTGGAGTGGCAAATGTACCAGCATGTGCAGCTAATGTGTTAGCACCATTAGCCAAAGTTGTCGTGGTATCACCATCAGCAAGTGTCAGATAATACCCGTTGGCACTGTTCGTAGACACCTGAACAGTATCTGACACGCTGGTAAGGACTGCGCTTGAGGTTGGCGTCAAGTTAATGGTCACTGTTGGGTTGGTCGTCAGCGTAATCGTTGAACTGACCACGGCATTTACTGTCGTTGTCCCTGAATCTGTTGCTGCCGATGCGACGATCGGTGAAATCAGAACGGCAAAAATAGCCAGAAAAACACCTAATTTATAGCTAACTCTTTTGCTCATTTTTATTCCCTATTTACTACTTGAGCATAAGTATCTTACTGCTAGGGCTCAAAGTCAAGCAAAAATGATTATGTTTTTCAATGCTTTTGCTGTTGTATTTACTGCTATGCCAGTAAATCGGCCATCTCTTGCATACATTTTGATGTAGTAGTAAATACAACTCCACGCATCCCTGTTGATTCGGCGCCTTCGACGTTGGCCACCAAGTCATCAACCATGACACACTCCGTCGTCTCAATTCCTAGACGATCAGCTGTCAAATGAAAGATAGCCGGATCCGGCTTGATCATCCCTACCTCACTTGAAAGCACTACTTCATCAAATAACTCTTCCAGTTCATCTGAGCTAAATAGCCGTTCAATCACACCTCGCCCAACATTGCTAAGTAAGCCAATTTTATATTTACCCTTAAACGTTCGGACATATTCCACCATGGATCGGTTACGAATGTGGTCAGCCTCCATAATGTCCGCAATCTCAGCGGCTGGTTTACCGATCAGTATCGCTACCTGGTGCAAATAATCTTCTGGTGAAATATAGCCGTAATCTGAGCTAAGGCTAAGATCGGCAAGCTCTGAACGCTTAGCTTCTGGGGTTAGCTCGTACAAGTGCGCAATGCTGCCCTGATAGAGCACGCCAAAACAATCAAAAATAATACCGCGTATCATAGTGTTAGTATACGCGGTATTTGGTTATAAATCGATTTTGTTCAGAACAGTTTTATTGTCAGGTATCTGATTGATAAACAGTTTTTGAATTTGTGACAGGCTGGCTTTCAGCGAACCAGTTGAACCTTTACAGGTTGATGTCCACAGACGCTTAATGACACTGGCACCCTGGAGTACTTCAAATTCATAGACACGGCCCGTTGCGCAAATACCACGAGTATCATTTTTCTCATCATCAAGCTCGTTGCCCTTCATAAAGTTAGCGCGGTTCAGCGCATAAACAAATTCTTCGTAGGCTTTGGTGTTATTACCAAGCTGAACACTATCGATTGTCTGGTCAAGATACCCAGAGTAGGTATTAAGACGACGACTGCTTGAGTCGACTGTAATTTGGTATGAGCGGAACTGCTCGTCAGCAACAAGTGGGCCACGAACCGTCATACGAACACTGCGGTCAACTGCAGTGTTCAGAAGTGACTCGACACCAGGATCAACCTTTGGCGCGTTTGACGAATCACCGCTAAAAATAGCGCGACCGACTGACACCAAGGCAGCAATAGCAATTGCAACCACGAGGAGAACGATAATAATTGGTAAGACCCGAGATGAGCTGCTTTTATACATAGTCAGATTCTATCACTTTTAAGCAAAAAAGTCAATGACCCTTCCCCTATAGTACACCCCAATTTTTACCAGTCGAAACATCAACACGCAGCTTGATACCGAGCTCTGGGGCAATGTTTTCCATTGTTTCTTTCAGTATGTCCGCGACCTTGTCTGCATTCTCCTCTGGACACTCTACCAAGATACTGTCGTGGACCTGCAGAATTTGCTCGCCAAGATCACCAAGTTTTTTATCCACCTCGATCATCGCCATTTTCATAAGGTCCGCTTCGGTTCCTTGAATTGGCATATTGGCAGCGGCTCGCTTAGCGCCTTCACGCACCATAAAGTTACTACTGTTCACATCAGGTGTTGGCCGACGTCGACCGTAATAGGTCTCGACGTAGCCTTCTGTGGCAGCATCACGCAGTGTCTTGTCGATAAACGTGCGGATAGGTGCGCGGAGCTCAAAGTACTGATCAATAAATTCTTTGGCCTGTGTAAAGCTCATACCCGTTGCAGCAGACAAGCCATGCGGGCTCATGCCATACAGCACACCAAAGTTAATCACCTTGGCATCACGGCGCTGGCCTTTCGTGACATCGTCCATAGGAATGCCGTAGACTTCACTAGCAGTTTTAGTATGAATATCAACATCACCATTGAAATCGTTGATAAGTTTTTTATCATCAGCCAGGACTGCCGCGAGGCGCAGTTCGAACTGCGAATAATCGGCACTAACAAATACCTTGTCGCCTTCTGGGATAAATGCTTCGCGGATCTTACGACCAAGTTCGGTGCGCACCGGAATATTCTGCAGGTTTGGATTGGTACTGCTCAGGCGTCCCGTCGCCGCAACATCCTGATTAAATGTCGTATGAATCCGACCGTGATTGTCCGCTAGTAACGGCAGTGTATCGATATAGGTATTTTTAAGCTTTGCAAGCTCGCGAGTCTTTTCAATGAGCTCAACAATTGGGTGCTGGCCGCGCAATTTATCAAGTTCTTTTTGCCCAGTACTATAGCCTGTTTTACCTTTTTTAATACCCGTGGTTGGCAGCTGTAATTTAGTAAACAAAACTTCGGATAACTGTGAGGGGCTGCCAATATTAAATTCGTAACCAGCCATCGTATACATTTCTTGCTCAAGTTCAGCATGCTTTTTACCAAGCTCTTCACTCATGCGCGCCAAAACGTCACTATCAATTTTAATGCCGCGGCGTTCCATTGCGAACAAATGATAGGTCAATGGAAAATCAAGTTCATAGGCGATTTTAGCTAGTTTTTCATTAGCAGAAAAAGCTGCCTTTTGCTGCTGATAAATATGCCACAGCGCAGCCGCCGTTGCCGGCGCCCCCTGCACCACTTCTCCAATAAGCCCCGCCAGGCTGCGGTCACGCTGCAGTGAATCAATTAAAAATGCAGCTTGGTGAATGTCATGGAGCTCATTAAAGCGGACATGTACGTCATGATCAGCCAGCTGGTGGTACAGCAACTTGCTGTCATAACTAATGACCGTCGCCATTTCAAGCGCACGCCAAACACTACTATCGACTTGATCAATCGGTGCCACATATACACTCGATTGTTCGACCGACAACCACACCTCTTTTGTGTCAGGCTCGTAGTGCAGTACGACTGGTCCATCAATCGAAACAGTTGCTGGCCATGCTTTTACTCCAGGTAAACTGAGTGCCGAAACCGCTTCCGCTGTATCGAATAAACCTGCTTGATTATCGTCTTTTGCAGGTGCTTGCATGTGTTTTGGTAAACGACGTACAAGTGAACTAAATTCAAGTTTCTTTAAAATATCCGCTACTCGGGTCAGGTCAATATCAGCGATATCCGCCACAGCCCAGTCTAATTCTACCGGTGCGTCGGTCCAGATCCGGCCCACTTCTTTACTTATATACGCTAGGTCTTTGCCGGCAATTAATTTCTTTGCAACGGTTGGCTTAATATCGTCGATGTGTTCGTAAATGTTATCGAGGGTTTTGTATTCTTGCAGCAATTGCACCGCAGTCTTCTCGCCAATACCCGGTACGCCAGGGAGATTATCAGATGAATCGCCTTTGAGAGATTTTAGGTCGAGGAATTGTTCAACATCAATGCCATATT
>CAMLED010000016.1 GCA_946479115.1 uncultured Candidatus Saccharibacteria bacterium
GAACAAAAAGCGTTGTTAATTTTGCTCTTGCAATCAAAAACCGCTCTGGTATAGAGCGGTAGTTGATTGATAGGTTACCAATTGGTCGAATAATTGAAATTAGCTAAGTTCGACTGTAGCGCCGGCTTCTTCAAGAGCTTTTTTAGCAGCTTCAGCGTCGTCTTTAGAGACTTTCTCTTTAACAGGTGCTGGAGCGCCATCAACGATAGCTTTTGCTTCACCAAGGCCAAGGCCGGTAAGTTCTTTAACAGCTTTAATAACGGCAACCTTTGAAGCACCAGCGTCTTTCAACGTAACGGTGAACTCAGATTTTTCGTCTTCAGCAGCAGCACCAGCGTCAGCAGCTGGGCCAGCTACAGCAACAGCTGCAGCAGCAGGCTCGATGCCATATTCATCCTTAAGGATAGTTTTAAGGTCGTTAACCTCAAGTACAGTAAGCTTAGTTAGCTCTTCTGCAAGTTTTTTAATGTCAGCCATGATAGCCTCCTATATTATTCAATAATTTAATTAATTGGTTGCTTTAGCACTGACGCCATCTAGGAGGGCGTGCAGATTGCCAGATAGTGCGTTTGTAACGTCGTGAACTGGTGAAAGCAATTGTGCAACCACTTCGCCGATAAGTTGGTTCTTGCTAGGAAGACCTGCAAGAGCTTTAACATCAGCAGCTGATAGTGTTGCGCCTTCGCCAGAGAACGCGCCGACAAAGACAAGTGCTGGGTGAGTTTTTGCAAACTTATCCAAAACCTGTGCAGGTGCAACTTCGTCTGTAGTGCTGATAGCGTAGAGTAACTGGCCAGTCAAAGCTGAAGTGTCAGTGTCTTTGTAAACATCGTTAGATGCTAGTGCGACACGGACAAGTCGGTTTTTGATGACCTTGATAGTTACGCCAGCCTCGCGGGCTGCGGCACGAAGTTCTTGTACGTCGGCAACGCTCAGACCCTGATACTGTGCGAACACAGTCATCTTGGCATCTTGTAGAACGTCGCTCATCTCTGCAACCAAAGTGTTCTTTTTATCGCGGGTAATTGCCATAAAAGTCCTTTCTTTGATTGGTATTGTATTCGACCAAATTGTTAACGTACTGGTAATGAGAGTTTCAAGACAAATAAAAAAGTCTTTGATTCTCGCACTACCAAAGACTTACATGAATGTGTTTGTTTACATCCTCGGTAGCGAATTAAGTACTGGGTACAGCTACTGTCTCTGGTAATGTCTACAGCTGACTATAGCAGATCAGTCGTGAAAAAGTCAATATTACATCGTGAAAAAGTATAGATATTGCTTATATTTAGTATTTATGATATAATAGATAAATCCCTTGGCAAAGTGCCTCGGGTGTCTCTAGAAAGGTGGCTCGATTTGAGCAGCTTGCATAAGGATTTTACCGAAATGAACGCCGAGGAGGAGCAGGCCGAGAAGGAAGTGAAAGCAGTCCGACGCCGGATTGAAGAACTCCGGACCGACCTTCACCTGCTCAGTTCTGATCCTGACACTACTCTGCGCAGTCTCCATGAGATTGCCGAGCAGCCAGGTTGGAACTTGCAGCTGGTGCGCTCCCTCTTCTACATAGAGGTAAAAGACCCTGCATGGCAGGCCAAAATTGACGATGTCAACGAAGGTCTTGTCTAAATCCTTTCTACGGGGGCGAGCCGGCACGTAAGTGTCGTGCTCGTCCCCTTTTCAATGCCCTAGGCAAATAGACAAACTATCCAAGAAATGATATAATAAACTTATGGTTGAGCGAAAGCCAAACGACCCAATTGAGGTCATAATTACAGACGATGAACAGTCGTCTTATTTAGATGCGATTCACTCTATTTCATCTCAAAGTCAAGAAGAGCTTAACTATCACCTTTCTTGGGGTGCAACGCCGTTAGCTGGTGCAGAATACCCTGACGTACGCTATCTTCAGGAAAAGATTGTTCGTCCTTTGCTGCTACACCGCGTAGAAACGAGTGCGCCCGAAGACACCCCGGCACTTATTCGTTCATTTATGGAGCATAGTTTCTTAATGCGATTTGCGAGCCGAGTTTCCAAAAACTATGACAGCTATGTCGAGCGATTGGTGCAGACCGTGCCAAGCGATGCAGATCCAGAATTCTCATTGTATGAGGAGCGTGCTCTTCGCGGCACCGCATCTCCGGAAGAACTCATCATTGTCCGTAGAACTTTGGGCATGCGCGCTATAGAGCTTGCTCGTTTAACGCATCCATATGGTGTTATGTACGATCAGCTTGATTTGATGCGTGATGATGTTGCGACAGCAATTACCAATCAAGGCGGTGTTGTTTTCGAGCCAGAAGACTATAAAGAAAAATATAAACTGCGCGCAACAGGACTATTACTTGATCCTAATAATCGTGAGCAAGTCATGTCTCTGCTCGTAACCCGACGTCGTGATTTTGGCATGGTTGATGACGACACCCTATCTATGGAGCGAATGTCATTTATTATTCCGGTTCACAAAGGTAGTGCATACGATTCTAAACTAAGTGCACAAATGCGTGGAATATCCATGGTCAATAACCCCGATCGTATTCGTCAACTCGAAGAAGTGGGACGCATTAGCGAGGTAGCACCTGAATTGCTGGACGCTAAAGATTTTAAGGCTGCCATTCCACAATCGACTACTAACTTTGTGTTTAACAGAACAACCAACATGACAATTGAGCAGAACAAAGCAACTATCGCATCAGAAAACCAGCGTGACTTCGCGCAGCGTTATCCAGAATTAGAAAAAGCCCGCTTGGAACATCTTAGTAACAACAGCTAGTTATTTTATAATAACGCGTATTTGCGCTGAAACGTTTTCAATCGATTGTGACGCTGAAATAACTGGTAGCTGATACGTTTCAGCAATCTCTAAATAGCCAGCGCGGATCTTTTCATGAAAGTCCAGCCCGCGGATCTCAAATGGGTCAGGCTTTTCTAATGGCCCACGCTCGGCGACACGTCCTTTCGACACGCTGACATCATCAATAGACAGAATAATTCCATAGTCTGGGTTCATGTACTGCGGATCGGTAAACGTCGCGGTAATGGCGTCGATAACTGATTGATCCATACCTTCCCCGATACCTTGATAGACAAGTGTTGACCAGTAGTTACGAGTTGCAATCACCCATGTCCCCGCATCTAATGCGGGTTTTATTTTGTCGTGCCATAATTCGTGGCGGTTGGCGGTAAACAGCAAGATATTGGTCATTGGCGTGCGCGGTAGCGTCCCATCCAAAATGACCGAACGGATTGCTTCGGCGATCGGCGAACCACCCGGCTCCTTTAGATGAATGACCGTTTTACCCTGTGACTCTAAGTATTTTTGTAGCAGGTCAGCCTGGGTCGTTTTACCAGTCCCGTCACCGCCTTCGATGACGATGTATTTCCCCTTTGGCATTATTTTAGTCCGTTAGGAAGGCCTGGGATAACTGGTGGCGCTTTGCGGGCATCTTTGTAAGCGCGTGGGAGCATCTGCTCTGGTGACCAAGTGGCGATTAGCTCTTCTAGGTCATCCGTGTGCTGGTACTTGCCACTCATACCGTTACGGCCATCGCTGTAGTCGCCTTCAACTGGACCGGTTTTGTGGAAGATTAGTTGTCCAACACGTTCACCAACTGGCAGTACGACTGATTCGTGCATGTTCAGATTATAGATTTCAAGTGTAATGCGGTTGATGTATCCCGGATCGATCCAGCCAGCATCAAAACAAACTGCGACACCGTTGCGTCCCCAGCTGCTACGAGATTTTACTTCGCTGGCACCACCATGTGGTCGGATACCAACAAATTCATGGGTGTGTGCGAGAATACGCTCACCAGGACGGAGTACGATAATTGGATGATCTTCAGGGATGTTATCAAATAGCTGGTAGCCGTATTTATCACACCATTGTTTGTGTGGCATTGCTTCGAGCGGACCTTTGAAATAACGCGAAACGTCCTCTTTGTCGAATGGATTATATACCTTGGCGTCTTCTTGATATTCCTGTTTGTAGAAATAATGTCCTAATGTGAAGTCGAGACTGGCTTCGCTGACGTGTGCTTCGTTGTATGGCACAGACACGATTGTCCCGTCTTTAATCGCTGCTTTAATTTCGGTGTTACTGTACACACTCATGATTTAGTCTCCCTGGCGCGCTCGATTGCAAATATAGCCGAACTGATAATACTGCTATTAGTGTCGCCGAAGGCGCGCAGTTCGTCAACCGTAAACCATTTAAATGTATTCGATTCACCAGGCCCTGGCTCGACATTATTGGTGCGGCTTTTTAGTGCGTAGGACAAATTGATGTGGCGATGTCCGTCACTAACCGGGTGATGTTCTAGGTCAAATGGCAATGGCATCGATACGGCATCTTTGCTTGGTGTAAAGTTTTCTGGCCGGTGATGTGTTTCGATTAGTTCTAGATCTGACTCATGGATCCCTGCCTCTTCGCGGATTTCCATATAGAGTGCTTCAATCGGTGATTGATCTAATTCAACATGGCCACTTGGTGGTGTCCAGATCGGTAATTTTTTGTGTTTAATAAGTAACGTTTTGTCATCGTGCACTAAATAGCCGCACACGGTCAAATCGTACTCACCATCTTTTGTGTGAATATGTGGCATGTCCTCACCTCCCCAGGTAGAAAATGTTTGTTTTTGTTGATTTGTGGCTTAAGTGTAGCATGAGCGGTTTGTATATTCAAATAAAACTGAGATAATCATAGACATGAAACGACTTGTTGTTGCGTATGATCTAGAGCGAGGTATCGGGATTCACGGTGATCTACCTTGGGGGCGAGATTTACTAGCAGATCTGCGACACTTTCGTGCGCTGACACTTGGCCGAACGGTCATTATGGGCCGAACGACGTTTGAGTCAGTCGGCGTTCTGCCTGATCGTGAGAATATTGTCGTAACACACCGTCCATTTGATGATACTAATGCGATTGCGGTTGATAGTCTGCAGGCCGCATATGAGCGTGCCGAACATGAGCCTGTTGTGATTGGCGGCGCAAGTATTTATGAGCAGGCACTACAGGACGTTGATCTTATCCATGTGACCGAAGTACATGCCCATTTTCCTGAAGTTGATACATTCTTTCCAGAACTTGATAATAGTTGGCGTGAAATAGAACGCGATGCTCATTATGTTGATGAGCGTAATAAATATGATTTTGATTTTGTAACATACGAACGCCACATAGCTAAAGATGTCTAAAAATAAATAATGCTCGATGAGCTGGCGACGAATCAATGATTCATTCTGCCAGCCCATCGAGCGATGGGTGGGTTTAGACCGCGATTGGAGCCTGGATGCTTGGGTGATGACGGTAGTCAACCACCTCGAAATCATCGAGTGCATAACCGAAGATCGAATTCGGCCTACGCAGGATCTTCAATCGCGGGTATTCGTAAGGTTCGCGGGACAGTTGCTCGTTCACCTGATCGACGTGGTTGTCGTAGATGTGAACATCGCCACCGGTCCAGACAAACTCACCTGGCTCCAGTCCCAGCTGATTGGCGATCATGCAGGTCAATAATGCATATGATGCGATGTTGAACGGCACACCCAGGAAGGTGTCTGCCGAGCGCTGGTACAGCTGGCACGACAACTTGCCGTCAGCAACGTAGAACTGAAAGAACGCGTGACATGGCGGCAGTTTCATCTTGCTGATTTCCGCCACATTCCAGGCCGACACGATGTGTCGACGTGAATCTGGGTTTGATGCCAGACTGCTCATCAATTCAGAAATCTGATCGATATGACCACCGTCAGGCGTCGGCCAACTGCGCCACTGGACGCCGTATATCGGTCCCAGTTCACCATCAGCATTTGCCCACTCATTCCAAATCGAGACGCCTCGGTCTTGCAACCACTTAACGTTCGAATCGCCGCGGAGGAACCACAAAAGTTCTACCGCGACTGATTTGAAATGGACACGCTTGGTGGTGATGAGCGGAAAACTCTCCGCCAAGTCGAATCGCAATTGACGACCAAACACGCTTCGCGTTCCGGTGCCTGTGCGATCAGACTTGTGAGTGCCGTTGGCCATCACATCCCGTAGCAGGTCCTCATATGGTGTTGGAATAGTCACCAACACCACCTCCTTTTCTCTTGGTACTAGGAGTGAACTGTTTGTTCACTCACCCTGTCAGCTACTTTATAATAATCTATAAGAAAATACTATACTTCGTATATCGCATATGGTATGATGTTCGCAAGAGCCGTTCCAAACAAACAGCCCATTATAAAAAACTTACACAAAAGGTCGTAATAATGGAGAAAGAACAACAGAAAACACCCCCTACCTTAAAGGAATTATTAGGGCACGCTAATAAACCCGGAGAGATTGAAGTCGGAATCATTAATGAAACCGAAAAATGGATTCATCGCCGCGCACTTGACTACCTAATGGTTGGATTTGTGACCGATGCAGACCAAGTTGAATCGCAAAAAGAGCAGCGTTACGAAAACTACATTGACACTATATCGGCTGATCTCACGCGGTATTATGATGATGTTTACAAATGGAACGTAGAACATTTACAAAATGCACTTCCTGCGACGTGGCAGACGGAGTATGACTATCAAAAACACCAAGAAGTTCGTCGTATCGACCTACCATCTGTTGATGTATGCCTGGCATCAATAGTTGACCTGGGTCAGTATCGGGAAACGCCACCTACTCGCGAGGATATAAAGTATGCAGCTGCTGAAGGTCTCGAAATTTATTATGATGAGGCGCTTGAGAAGTCGTGTCGATTAATGTCAAATCAATTAAACGACATTGCTGCAGAACTGCCAACTGCTCCACACGAGCCACTTGATGGTGTTGCAACTTACGATGAACTACTCGCTGAGCAAAAGGCTATTAACTCTAGGCTGAACGCCGCAGAGCAGCTTTATCTCCAACATCATCCTATAGATACTGCGGATAATTTAGCTCCCCTGCGACCGTTGCCACATCCGGAGGCTGCACCTGTAACAGGTCCAACCTATGTCGTGCGACAGATGGGTAAAGTTGGTACGACATTAGTGCGAACTGATAAATAAAAAATTAAATTTAAAAAATCGCCTCGTAACTGAGGCGATTTTCATTTGAATCAGTAGCTAATTAGCTAACGACGTTCTCAACTTTGATGCCAGGACCCATAGTGGTGCTGATGCTAGTTGATTTTACGTAGCTACCCTTTAGGCTAGTAGGCTTTTGTGACTGTAGGCTGTCGAAGAATGCTTTTGCATTTTCAGCGAGCTTGTCAGCGCCAAATGATACTTTACCGATTGAAAGGTGGACAATAGCTTGCTTGTCGACACGGTATTCAACTTTACCGGCTTTAGCTTCAGTAACAGCCTTGGCAACGTCAGTTGCAACAGTACCACTCTTTGGGTTTGGCATAAGACCACGTGGGCCAAGCAAACGAGCGTATTTACCAAGTTTTGGCATGTACTGTGGAGTTGCGATAAGAATGTCAAAGTTAACATCTTCTTTATCAAGCTGCTTTAGGAATTCTTCGTCACCGATAACATCAGCGCCAGCTTTTTTGGCAGCGGCGTGTTCAGCTTCTGGAGCGAATACAGCAACACGTACAGTTTTACCTGTACCATTTGGTAGGCTTACTGTTGTACGGATGTTCTGGTCAGCCTGACGTGGGTCAACGCCTAGGCGAACGTGTACTTCAACGCTAGCGTCGAATTTGCTTGGGTTTGTTTTAGTAGCGATTTCAAGTGCTTCGGCAAGACCGTATGTTTTAGTTGCGTCAACGTTTTTAGCAACTGTCTGGTAGCTTTTACCACGGCGTTCGATGCGTGGGCGGACAACAGGTTTTGGACCTTTTTTAGCGTGGGCTTCTGCTTCTTCTGATTGAGGAGTAGTGTCGCCAGCTTCTTTACGAGCTTCTTTTTCAGCTTTTGCTTCAGCTTCGGCTAGTGCTTTTTCGCTGCGCTTACCTGCTTTTGCAGTCGCTTTTTCTTCTTTTGGAGCTTCAGCAACTTCTTCGGTTGGTGCAGCATCAGCAATTGCAGCTTCGATTTCTGCAATGGTGTTTTTCTCTGTTACGTCGAGCTTTAGCTTTGCAGCTTCAGCCAACAAATCGGCTTTTTTAGCCATAGGTGTTAACCCTTTCTGTGGTGCAAACGGCGTTTCGGCCTCCCAACATTGATTGATATGTTGTTTATTCTAGCAGACTTACCCCTGATAGTCAAGCGTTACGCTATTGCTTTATTTTATGATTTATGTTACTATGTATGTAATGATCTTGTTGTCGATAGGCACATGCTTGTCCAGGGTCACGTACGAAGGTGGTGTTAAAAGTTATGAACCAAGAGCTGCATGCCACGCGCGAACGGTCTGACCATACGGCTGGACACCTGGGGATGCTTGTTGTCTCGCTTGCTCTGCTCAGTTTCTTTGTCATTACGACAATCTTGGCAGCAAATGCTATGGAGACAAAGAATAACTGGCCGGTGCTTATCCTGATCGCTGTCGACTTCATATGCTTTGCATTTGTTGTCGTCTCTGCCCATCGGCTATCTCAGTCGAGGGAAGAGGTTGCGGCGTCCAGCAAAGAACCGACGTTCAAAACGGAGCGTGAGATACTTCAAGAAAAGCGTGCTTTCTGGAGTGACCTGTTCCCGGGTACCTGCATTGCACCATTTCTTGTCATGCTGGTCGGCGTCCCTATTCTAAAAGAAAAGCCAGACTGGCTTGGTGCAATGATCACGCTTGAGGTTCTCTTCGTTGCATTTCTTGTTGTAGTGTTGTGGCGACACCGCTTGGCAATGAACGCCTTGCGTCGACTCAAGTAGCAGAACGCCCTTCAATTAAGTCCGTTCCGTTCGGAGCTAGTACTATCCATCATCTGATGTCGATACTACTAGCTTCGACGGGCGGGCTTTTTCATTTGCAATAAATATTGCATGACTGTCTAGTATGTGACATTATCTATTGCATGATCACTATGTTGACTGGCATCCGCCTATCAGCAAATCACGAACCTTAAGGTGGTGAAAAAATGGAAACAGAATTCAGCTCACGCGAAGCAGCTCAAAAAGAACGTGCTTTTAATTTCGGCTGGATGATTGGAGTGCTCGGTCTGGCAATAGTTGCGGCTGCAGTTATAGCTATCGTATACGCAAACTCAAGTCCTGACCTCCAGCAGATACTCTTTGTACTCATCCTGTTACTTCTTTCTGTATGTGGCTTTATGGTCACTATGCTCTGCATAGGATTGAATGATGCAAACAAGTGGCTAAAGAATGAGCGAGACAAAACGTAAGATGATGAAATACCGCGTGCAACTATGTGTGCAAATGCTTTTTTTCGGACTGCTCGCATTGCTTGCGGTGTATGCGGCGTATCGATTAGCAGCGATTATGCTCGATGTCCTAGATATGAAGTATCAGGACGGCTGGACAGTGGTGTGGGTATCTGTACTAGTGACAGAGATCGTTATAGCAGGCTGGTTTTTGTGGCGATGTACTAACACTATCCACTGGAATGCGCGAAGATTGTTTCGTCGATACCATTAATTCTCCACCTTCCCCTTATCCGCTCTGGCGTAGCAGGCGTAGTGACGATTTTGTCACTCGCCTGCTCGCAGGGCGGTTTTTTATGCATGAAAAAAGCCCCAAGTTCCGGGCGAGAGACAATAGTGATGTCTTCTCGCCCGGAACTGGAGCTATAGTGAGATCCTGATTGGGATTAGTCGAAGCTACGCGGCTTGACGGTCTCGAGGCTCATTGAGCCGTGACCACTTCGCCTGGGAGCACGTTCTTTCTTTTGTGCTTTTTCGACAATCTTGATCCCTTCTTCAAGCTCGGGGTTGTTCTTGCGAACTTCCGCAAGAGTTGTGCCGTCACGCAGGGCTGCCTCAACGGCTGCACGTTGCATATTGGGACTAAGACTCATTGCTTAACCTTACCTTTCAGATGGAGCCGGAAATCCGGCATAAGGTACTCTGGATGACGAGACGAGTAGTTTATTCGCTGTTGGGCGATGCGACGGAGCCGTTTACTCGGCGTACGTCGTAGGGCTTCAAGCGAATCTCTCAAAATCCATTGAGACCGACTGTACAATACAAGTTCAGGTGTGTCAATTGAGCGCATAAAGCCCAGTTGATTAACCGTACGTACTGCTAGTTGGAACGTGCCATGACTAAACTCTTGTACATTCGCCTGTTGGTTCTTGTCTCCTTCGCTAAGAAGATACGTACAATAGCCTGCCATCAGATGATGCGCCAGGCGCCTCATGCACGTATTTCGATACCGCTTGATAGTGTCAGCTCGTTTCTTTTGTTGATCAAGAAACGTGTCTACACTACCTTCTTCGCGTTGATCCTCGGGTCGGTTGGTAAACCGTCGTACTGCAATCGGGCTTAATACGTGCGCAAATACAGCATCGGCAACTTTTTCAGATGTCGAGACGTCACTTTCCTTGTTCATATCGTGAAATATGAATGTCTTGATCGCACAGCGTATAGCGACCGGCGTGTACTGCCAGTTTGCTATAGGCTCGTTAAACCTACTAAAATATTCGATGATTGATTCTAGACCTGTCTCTCTTGCAGATAACTCGATGTCGTATTCGTAATTTGTTTTTAGCTCTGTCAGAGCCATCCGTGGGCTGCGTTGAAAATCGGCATGCCGTTTGTCGGCCCATTCAATAGCTCTGTCGAGCGGTCGTAGAGTTTCAAAATAGGGATCGATAATCCACCACTCTGTACCCACGCGAATTGCTAACGCGTGATGAGCTTGATGGCTACTGTAATTCCTATCTAGTACGTCTAGGACGTCGAGCAGTGCTTCATCAAGCTTTTTTTCGAGTGCTTTGAAGAGTGCGGCGTCGCCACTTTCTTTGATTAATCGTTTGGCGTTGTTGAGTCCACGATACTGCAGCTCTTGCCAGTAAATACCTCGTGGTAGCAGAATGTCGACCAACATATGATCGGCTCCTGCGGCACGGGCAAATCCAACAAGCATTTGTGCAAGACCTAGACAACTTGGCTGATAGCGGCGTTTGTGCCAGCTACCATACCTGTGCGGAAGTGATCTATCTTCGTGATCATCTTCGTGTAGACTACGTCGCTCGAAGCTTTTACGTCCAAGTGTATCGTAGACAAGACGAAGGATGTCAAGTTGACCTTGGTAATCTTCTGTTGGCCATACGGATGCAAAGTTACGTAGTTGCAGTGGCAGTGTACGAAATGCGCGATCAGCAATCATTTCACCAAGTAGCGCCATTTCTGCTGCCTGTGCGGGCTGCAGGTATGGTATCTTGGGAAATGTTTGAACTAATTCGCTGTAGCGTTCACTTGCCAGTGCTTTCTCGCGTGATATTCCCGTACCCAATAAAAAAGCATCAGGTAGAATATCATTGATCGAAGAAGGGTTTTCTCCGTTGATACTCATGATGTATCCAATCTATGTAAAGGTACAAATCTCAAAATATATTATATCATATCAAAGAGTATTTGCAATTTAGCACCATTGCCGTATAGTAATACTTATGTTATGATTATAGAGATGACTAATCAAACTGGAGAGCAAAATGCGTATCCAGGGTCACGTACGTTAAGGAGTCAGTTTGGCACAGACGATTAAGGAGTTTCGACTTCTTGATAACAAATATCTGCCCATAATTGGATACGCATTATGCGTAGCAATCATGATTGGTTGCATGTTGGTATGTATCGAATTTTTGCAGTACGGTGAACCATTTCTACGCCGTGGAGATTCAAACGCTCGGTGGCTGATGAGCCTTTACACAATGGGCGTTGTGTGTGCGGTTGCCGCAATAGGGATTGCGCTGAGCCGCATTTACCTGATGGTCCACGAAAGACGTTCATTCAAGCCAATCAACTACTGACTATATCCCCGTCCCACGAGGGGCTGACTGCATTTGTTGCACCAGCCCCTCAGCGGACGGGATTTTTATTTGAGATTATTTTTAGATATGAAAAGCCCCGCATATAGCACGAGCGCGGGGCTTTCGTATTACATTGCGGGGTAAGAGTTACTTACGTCGCCACCAAGGTTGACTTAGGCGTTGCTCACGCTTTAGCGCAGTTTTTTCCTGATCACCGAGAGCAATGGCTTTTGGGGATCGAGGGCCATTGAGCATCACTTCCGCGATATATTCCTGGCCTATGCGTTCACGATCTTTTCTTACTCGTACTTTCTTGCCTTCTCTAGGCATTGCTTGCCTCCTTCGAGTTGGTAGATACTGTCTGGACAAATTCGATTGTTACAGGGTGTTGTCGATACGAGTTGAGGGGTTTCATAATCTCCTCGGAGAACTTATCTATTTGCACATAAGGCTTCACCTTATCCCACGGAAATGTCGTTGCTTTACGCGGCGAAACATCTCCAACTACAAGGATTGAGTCAAAAGTCTGGCTAGCCATTAGAAGGTGCGTATCCTTAGGGTGCGAGTCGGTAAGTAACTATAATATAATAACATATTTAGTGTATATAATCAAAATACCGCCGCATAGTGCGACGGTATTCATAGATTGATCGGTCGATTTATTCGACGACTTCAACGCCCATTGAACGTGCAGAGCCAGCGATGATTTTTACGCGGCCATCCATGTCGATAGCGTTAAGGTGATCTTTTTTAAGTTCAGCAATTTCTTCGAGCTGCGCGCGAGTAATCTTACCAACTTTTTCAGCGTGTGGCTTGCCACTGCCTTTTTTGATACCAATTTTTTCACGAATGATATCGTCAACTGGCTGACCAAGTGACTTCCATGTGAAAGTACGGTCTTCGAACACTTGCATGTGAACGATAACGTCTTTACCCATGTCACCCTTAGTAGCGTCGTTAAATGGATTAATGAAATCCATCATGTTAAGACCCCATTGACCTAGGGTTGAACCAACTGGAGGACCTGCAGTCGCGCGGCCAGCTGGAATACGGAGTTTTAGGTTACCGATAATTTTCTTTGCCATAATTTTCCTTCTTGTACTAAATATTATTGAAGCGATATTTAGTGCGTAACTGATACATAGTATCAAAAATACGCGCACAATACAATATACGTACATCTATCAAGCTGGTTGCGAAAAATACAATAAAATGATATTATATGATTAATATGGAACACCAACAAAATGACCATTCAAATTCGAATGATGATTTAGATGCAATAATACACGATATATTAAACCAGGCTCAAAATGAAGAGCTTGATTATATTTCGTCAAATGACACAGACGTGCAGCGTCTTGACCTGCTGACGGCACAGGCAGAAGCGTTTTTTGAAAAGTATTGTGTCGATAATGAACTTTTGTCAGAAAACTTAATCAGTGGTCTTTTAGATGGCCATTCGTTAGACTTTTATGATTCGCTTGATGATGTTGATCGTGATAAAATGATTATTTTTCGGTCTATAGCGGCTACACATAGTTACTTATATATTTGTGAACAGGATAATCATTATGTTACGTATGGCGAGGGTATAGAGAATGTACAAAAGCTTATAGGGGAAGTAGCGCAAGTATTCTCAACTGAGTATGATCGCTCCCGATGGTACAAGGCTATCCGTGAAACCATCTTACCTCTTGTTAATGAGGTGTCAGAGATCGATTTGGATTCTGCTATTGAGCAAGCGGATTTGCTTAAAAGTATCCAGGATATAGAAGACAGCAAGAGCGCTGATGAAAAAAATATGAGACAGGCAGCCTACGAGGTTGTTATCAATTTTTTAGAATCAAAGTATGGTATTCATGACGACATGCAAAAAGTAGCACGACTGGTCGTTACCGTTGCTAAGATTCGCTATTTAGGTGGCGGTTTGGATATTTACGAAGATCAACTGAATACGTATCTTGACAGGTATCCATTAGCTGAGACCTGTGTTGATGCAACGGTTCAGTTTATTAGCAGTCATCTCGATCGCTAGCGCGTCATGTCTGGTTGTATCGATGACCAGACGTACCCATTCCGTAGTTCTACGTCATTGCATAAAGGTTTAGCTAAATAGCGGATTTCATTAGGAGCTTGAGATTTTAGTGCAAAATCGACACTTAGTGTCTTGCCGGCCGCAAGACGACCTAGCTGAGACAGTGTCCCCTCGAATGTGTCACCATAACCATATTCATGTTCAAGCTCTGGCAGCGCACCATTGCCATCCACGAGGTATTTAGGTGGATGCTCCTCATTAGGTATAACAGCGCGAACAATTTTCTTTGGTAGTGATTCCATATCTATTCCCTATCCTATAAAAACACCTCCCGGAGGAGGTGTGAAAATGTAATTAAACTTTTGTAACTTGCAGTGCGTCGAGTTCGACCGGAGTGTCGCGGCCAAACATGCTGACCATGACCTTGATCTTACCTTTTTGGGTATCGATCTCGGCGATTGATCCATCAAAGCCTTTGAATGGACCGTCGACGATGCTGACCACTTCGCCTTCTCTGAAGTCGATCTGGTGCTTTGGATCTTCAACGCCCATGCGCTTCTTGATCTTGTTGATTTCACTGTCTGATACCGGTGTCGGAGTAGTGTCAGTACCAACAAAGCCAGTGACACCAGGGGTATTTCGGACGATGTACCATGTCTCGTCAGTCAGTTTCATTTCAACGAGGGCGTAACCCTGGAAGATTTTCTTTTCAACAACTTTGCGTTTGCCGTTCTTGATTTCGATTTGCTTTTCTTTTGGTACCATGACGTCAAAGATTTTATCGGCCATGTCGACGGCGTTAATACGCTGACGGATGCTATCGGCTACTTTTTCTTCGT
>CAMLED010000017.1 GCA_946479115.1 uncultured Candidatus Saccharibacteria bacterium
ATGACATCAAGGAGGGCCTGAGCACGACGAGCTTCGTCGGCAATATTGCGGGCAGCTTCGTGAGCTGGGGCAATCAAGGCTTTATCGTCAGTAGAACGGAGGAGGAGAAGATAGGTGTCAAACTTTTCTTCAGGAGATACATCAAGCTTATCAACGAGTGGACGAAGTTCGCTCAACGCGTCTTGTTTGATTGCTTCAAGATCACCACTTGCTGCAGGAGCAGGGACTACGGGTGTCACTGTTGGTGTTGGCATAGCAACTTCAGGTATCTCTGGTACTTCAGGAAGTTCTGGCGCTGGTGGTGTTACCACTTCAGCTGGTTCTTCTGTATCAGCTGCGGGTGCAGCGACATCATCTGTTGCTTGATTATTAATGCCAGCCAAAACCTTGGCTAGTTCTTGATCGTCACTAATTGCTTGCTGCGATTGCGGTTGAATATCCATGCCCACCTCTGCTATAAATACTTATGCTTCTTTAATAAATACTGTATCATAATAGGAGTACATGAGTAAAGGAAATGAATTTAATTATTTCCTTTCGAAAGTCCGAACTATTATACACAGTATAGTAAGAGTAAAACTCGCAAGTAAAATGCGGGAGGGGGTGGGAAGATGTTAGATGATGCAAACGTTATAGGTCAGCGTGATCCGCACGGTGCGCTCGAGGTTGCGGCAGCGCAATATACGCAGGCTCAGTTTGCGGCTAAAATTATCAATCCCGAACATGACCAACGGGTGATTACTCGTGTTGTTGTAGCTGGCATGGGCGGATCAGCCTTGGCGGCACTTGTCGTAAAGTCATGGCTAAAGAATCGTTTGACAGTCCCATTTGAGATCGTTCGTACTTATAGCTTGCCGCACTACGTCGATAATCAGACACTCGTCATTGCCAGTAGCTACTCTGGTAATACTGAGGAAACTGTTCAGTGTCTTGAGGAAGCCTTTGCGCGCGGTGCACAGGTGGCGATTATTGCTGCCGGTGGTGTGCTGATTGACCATGCACAGTCAAACGACGTAGCCCATGTTCAACTACCGGGTGAACTGCAACCTCGCATGGCCGTGATCTATAATCTGCGAGCACTTGCGGCACTACTTGTTCATTTTGGCATTACTGACAGCAGTATCCCGGAAGAAATTAGTCGCACGGCTGATTGGCTACAGAGTGAGACCGAACAGTGGGTGAGCAGCACCCCAACGGACAAAAACTATGCCAAGCAACTTGCGCTTATGGCAGTTGGTAAGACACCTGTTTTTTACTCCGGTAGTGTAATGGCACCGGTTGCCTACAAATGGAAGATTAGCTGGAATGAAAATGCCAAGAACGTCGCCTTTTGGAATGAACTACCTGAATTTAACCATAATGAATTTATTGGCTGGACATCTCATCCGATTGAAAAGCCATTCGCTATTTTTGACCTGGTTAGTAATCTTGAGCATCCACAAATCTTAAAGCGATTTGAAGTGAGTGATCGACTACTGAGTGGACAGCGACCAAAAGCAAACACCGTGCAGCTAGCCGGCGACACAATTATTGCCCAGATGTTATGGGGTAGTATTCTTGCAGATTTCGTCAGTATTTATGTAGCTATTTTAAACGGTGTCGATCCGACACCAGTACCGCTGATCGAGAAGCTGAAGCGCGAACTAGCGTAATTTAGTGGTAGCGTCGCAGTGATTCGATAGGATCTTTACGTGCGGCGCGGACGGCAGGATAAAGGCCAAAGATGCTGCCGACTATTGCGGCGATACCAAAGGCAATGGCGGCGATTTCCCAAGTAATGATTGGATCAAAAGGGAGGAGTGTGCTGACGGCAAAGGCAATAATGTAACCACCGACATAGCCAAGCAGACCACCAAGCAAACTCATAATTAACGCCTCGGTCATAAATTGTCCAACAATATTGCCGTTGCTTGCACCGACTGCTTTTCGCAGTCCAATTTCACGGGTGCGTTCTGCGACACCTACCAACATGATATTCATAATACCGATGCCGCCAACGACTAACGAAATCGCTGCAATGACGGTCATTATTGAAGTGACAGCGAGGAAGAATTGACTAGTTGGTTTGGCAATTTCATCACCCGATAGGACGGTGAAATCAGTCTCTTGTTGGTGATTCTTTGATAGGTGAGTATTGGTTGTTTTAATAACGGCCGGGAGCTTATCAACTGACTCAGCGCTAATATTGATCTGTTGGATCTGAGCAATGCCTTGGTTAAAGCCTTTTCCGCTGGCGAAATTGATAATTGCACTACGGTCAAAATCTACGACATTATAATTAATAGGATTATTGAGGTATTTTAGAACGCCGATGACTGTAAAGGTTTCACCACGAAAAGTGAACGTTTGCCCAATTGACTGAGCGGTGCCAAAAATATCAATCGATAACTGGCTACCAATTACTGCGGTATTTTCATCAGTGACAGTATCGATAAACTGGCCATCACTAATTGGGAGGTTAGTGATTTTCTCTAGGGCGGGTGTCGTGGCGACAACTGTTCCGGTGGCTGACTTGTTTTTGTCTGTTGAATCGCGAAGACTGCCGCTTAGGATCATTAATGGAGCGGCAGCTTGGACGCCGTCGATATTTTCGATATCATGCAAATCGGTCTCTGTCAGTGTGCTAGTAGTAAACATGCCAGAACTGGCTGGATTGGCAAAATCGTTTAAGTTTTTACTGACGACGCCGGGACGAACAACAGCGATATTGCCGCCAAGATCTTCAACTTGGTCTGCAACTAGTTTGGTAACACCACCGCTAAGAGACAGAATGGTCGTGATACTTGCGACGCCAATTCCCACACCAAGAATTGTCAAAAACGTGCGCAGTTTTGTACTACGAAGTGAATAGTAAGCATTTTGGATGTGTTCAAAGAATAGTAAGTGCATTATTTTTTCGCCTGCTTCTTTTTACGTGGTTTGGTTGTTTTCTTTGGAGCGGCCTTAGTTGTCTTGCGGCTACCGAGAGGTACTTTTTTATTTTTATCCTCTGGAATAACCGGTGTTTTGGTGTCACTGGCAATTTTACCATCGAGCATATGAATGACACGGCTGGCATAGGTGGTGAGATTAGGATTATGCGTCACCATGACAATCGTGTTGCCACGTTTATGAAGATCGGACAGTTCTTCCATGACGATATGGCTAGATTTACTGTCGAGGTTACCTGTCGGTTCATCGGCCAAGATAATTGATGGGTTATTCACGAGCGCACGAGCAATGGCGACACGTTGCATCTGGCCACCTGATAGTTGCCATGGCATATAATACTCACGCTCTGATAAATGAAAACTTTTTAAAATATCACTGGCCATCATTAAGCGCTTAGTGCGATACATTCCGCGGTAGGTGAGGGGAAGCGCGACATTCTCGATGACTGTCAGACGGTTAATTAGGTTAAAGCTTTGGAAGACGATACCAATTTGTTGGCTGCGAATACGAGCATGGCGGGCACCGCTGAGCGTCTCGACGGAAGTGCCATCTAGGAGATACTCGCCGTCGTCTGAACGGTCGAGTAGACCTAATATATTAAGAAGGGTTGTTTTGCCGCAACCGCTTGGTCCCATAATCGTGATAAACTCACCTTTTTCGATCGTCAAATCAATCGCATCAAGTGCGTGATGTTCCGCGTCGCCAATCCCATATAATTTGGTTAGGCCACGTAGTTCGATAACAGGCGGAGTCTTTTTGGTCATTGCTCCTATTATAGGTACGATAATCTCTGAAAAGCAACCATTCTGGAGCGTCAATTATACAACTGGTATACTTTATGTAATGGAGAGGTGGCCGAGTGGTTGAAGGCGCACGCTTGGAAAGCGTGTGTGCCAGCAATGGTACCGCAGGTTCGAATCCTGTTCTCTCCGCCAAAATAAATACAGCCCGTCTGGGCTGTATTTATTTTGCCTGTGATAAGGATCCGGACTTGCGGTGCTTTTACAAAGTAAAAATCGCAAGATTCGGCGCAGTGAATGAAGTGAAAAGTAGTTCTATTTTTTCACGAGTGAGCGGAGAAGGCCTCGGCCGCTATCCTGTTCCCAGGAGCTTATGCCGCGTGCCGTTCCACCTCTTCGACAGCCGCTTGATGCATCACTCTCCATTCCTCACTTCGCTTCGACTCACCACGATTAAGCGGTTTAAAGTCATATTCTAGTGCCGCTAGGACACTATCTAAATTACGACCGATCTGCGGACTGCCACTGTCCAGAACCAAACGGTATAGGACGGCTCGGGCGATTTGCTGTTCGGCAGTGACGCGCAGTTGATATGGCCCATGCATCGTATCACGATATTCGTCAGGAACTTTAGCCCAGCCAACCGCCATGCCATTATAAGGAACCTGCAACCTGTCTGTATGCTCAGGCAATTTGTTCGCCCAGTCGAGAACAACCGGTGTGTGATGATCAGAACTAAAAGGTAGGTTGGTTTCGGGATTGCGAAATATCGCTGTGCTATTCATGTACCATATCGGTTCGCCAAGTGTGTTCTGGGCGACGGCCAATGTTTTTGAGAGATCAAGATGAGAGGACCAGTAGACAGTGACACGCTCATCGTTACGCATACTTGTGATATATTCTGTGTCAATTTTCGCTTCTTCGAAAATGTTATTATCAACCGTTTTATATTCGCGATTAATTTCGTTGTTCACTATTTTTCCTGTCTGTTATATCCGAATAGTAGCATTAGCGATATGGGGTGTAAATAGTGATTTTACCGAGGGGCATTTTCACCTCGTGCTATAGTGACAATATGGAACATATCGCTTATTCAGACCGTAAAACACATATCAATAACAATGATTGTACGGTGCACGAGTTTCCGTCGCCAACGGACGATCTTGATGCGGCAATCGTTGATCTAGATGGCCGCTATCCTGAAACAGGGTGGGCAATTAATAAAGAATGCAGAGCCTTATTATATGTAATTGCTAAGCGTGGTCGTGTGGTACCACATCCCGATACAAACAATAATGCTGTTGATGTGTCTGCCGGTAGTCAAGTGTATATTGAACCAAACGAGGCCTATGCGTTAGAGGGTTCTATGCGACTATTGTTTATCTCAACTCCAAAATGGTCACCAGATCAAGCGGAGCGTATCGAGTAGGCCAATGAATAAAAAACTTCCTCTTTTGCCAATTGTTGCCTTTATTAGTGGCTTTTCATTAATGGCCTATGAGTTAGCAGCCGCACGAGTACTCGCACCGAGCATCGGCAGCTCGACGTATGTTTGGACAAGTGTCATCGGTGTCATTATTGCTGCACTCAGTATTGGTTACTGGGTTGGCGGTAAGTTTGCCGATCTCCGTAATCGTTTTAGTGATGTCGCATGGCTATGTTTAGCGATAGCGGTTACCGTAACACTAACACTTGTCATGTATCTGACTTCAATCGAATCTACCGTGCAGACGATCCCAGATGCACGCGTGCAGGGCGTGATGGCATCGCTATTATTATTTGCTCCGACGAGTTTCTTGATTGGTATGCTCAATCCGTATCTTGTGAAACTACGCGTTACCTCACTGCAGACGTCAGGTCAGTCTTTCGCGAGCCTCAGCGCCCTTGAGTCAATCGGCGGGATCACAGGTACCTTTATCACTGGATTCATTTTATTTGGCTATATTGGCGCTCGTGAAGCCTTTGCTGTTATTGTCGCTATATTATTAATCATGAGCTGGATGATTGCACCAAAGCAGCGCTGGCAATTACGCCTGGGCGTAACGATCTGTATTATATTGTTTTGTTTGGGCGGCCTTCAGCAGGGTTCAAAGAATGAGATTGATACGGCGACAGCGCATTATTCAATCTATAATGGCGTCAGCGAAGGCAGATTTGCTCGGGGTATCGCAACAGGTCCTAATGGCACACAGTCCGGTGTATATCTAGATAATCCAAATGAATTATTATTTTGGTACACCCAGCGCATGGCTGAAGTAGTGGCTGCTGCGCCAAAGCACGATCGTATCTTGGTACTGGGTGGGGGAGCGTTCACACTACCACAACATTTAGCAACGGCGTATCCGGAAAGCCAGGTTGACGTGGTAGAGATTGATCCAGAACTTGCCAAGATTGCCCGTGAACATTTTTATTACCGTGATCCTGCTAACGTAAAAATGATTTTTCAAGATGCCCGCACCTATGTTAACCAGTCAACCGAGAAATATGATGTGATTTTGGTTGATGTCTATAGTGACGGCGATGTGCCGTTTAGTCTAATGACAAAAGAATATGGCCAGCATATCAAACGCTTATTACATAAAGATGCAGTTGTAGCGGTGAATATGATTGCGGCTACGTCTGGACCTTGTAGCGTGCTGCTAGCGGCGCTGGATGCGCCGTATCGTCAAAGTTTGCCGGAGGCACAGTATATGATTCAATCATCGGCCTCACCTAAATCTAATATGGTCGTGAGTTATAGTAACCAGCCATTAAAATGGGCCGGCGCGCTCACGCTTGATTTACCCCAGAAAACAGCCTATAGCGATAACTATGCACCTGCTGAAAGATTGCAGCAAAGTTGTCAAAATTATGTCTAAAACGCTATATATAGCGTTGTAAATAAGAAACAGTACGCTATACGGTGTTATTTAGGTTATGTTTAGCTGTGTGGTAATAAAAACACCCAAAAGTACTTGAAAAACCATATATAGGGGCATATAGTTCTATGTAGACACTACATATGTAGCCGTTCAATCAAAACAGACATATTGCAAGCAGAATTTGCACGACCCCAATAGCAGCCGGTGGGGTAGTCTTCTTGCATCACTTTGAGGGAGGTGAGTATGTCACAAAAACATAAGAATAGGGGAACAGGACATGAGTGAGATCCACGTCGTCAAACGCGATGGCACGCGCGAACCATTTGACGCTAACAAGATCAACCTGGCGCTAGTAGCAGCCAGCGAAGGCTTGCCAGATCAGATTAGTAAGGTAGTACAGGTTGCGACCGAATTACAACTGACATTATTTGATGGTATTACATCTGAACAACTGGACGAAGCAGTCATTCATACGGCGCTTCAGAACGTCAAAGAAGATCCTGATTTCGATAAGATTGCGGCTCGTTTGCTTCTTAAGAACATTTACAAGAACATCTTGGGCGACTACAGTACTCCTGCTGAGTTAAAGAAGCTCCACGAAGCAAAATTCGCTGAGTATATTAAGCAAGGCGTCAAAGACAACCTACTTGATGAGCGCATGAACGGCAAAGTATTCGATCTAAAGAAACTTGCCAAGGCGCTTGATCCAACTCGCGATGACCTTAGTAAATACCTGGGTGTCGTGACGAACAAGAACCGCTACGCACTACGTAAACAAAGTGGTGCACCGATTGAAGTGCCACAGTTTACTCACATGCGTATCGCTATGGGCCTGAGCTTCAACGAAGCTGACCCAACATCTGCAGCGATCGACTTCTACGAACACATGAGCAAGCTTGAATATACCCCAGGTGGTAGTACTCGCGTTAACGCTGGTGGTTCATTCCCACAACTATCTAACTGTTTCCTCGTTGAAGTACAGGATGACATGGAATCAATTGCCAAGGGTATCCGCGACACCATGTGGATCGCCAAGGGTACTGGTGGTATCGGTATTAGCCTGAACAAGCTTCGCGCGGCAGGTAGCCCAGTTAAAACTACTAACACCGAATCAACTGGTCCAATTCCATTCATGAAGATGATCGACACAGCCCTATTCGCTGTTTCTCGTAAGGGTAAAAAAGCCGGTGCAGCTGCACTCTACATGGAAAACTGGCACCTTAACTTCCCACAGTTCCTAGACCTAAAGCAGAACTCCGGTGACCCATACCTTCGTACTCGTTTTGCGAACACCGCTGTATTTATGAGCGACGAGTTCATGAAACGCGTCCAAAAAGACCAAGATTGGTACCTATTTGATCCAGCCGAAACACCTGATCTTCCAGAACTGTACGGCGCTGAATTCTCAGAAGCTTACGCTGGCTATATCAAGAAGGCTGAAAAGGGTGAACTCCGTGACTTCCAAAAGATCAAAGCTCGCGAGCAGTTCTACCAGATTTTGACCGTCCTCCAGGCAACCAGCCACCCATGGCTTACCTGGAAAGACACGATCAATGTTCGCGCATTGAACAACAACACTAGCACGATTCACTTGTCTAACCTCTGTACAGAAATTACATTGCCACAAGACAAAGATAACACCGCTGTTTGTAACCTTGTCAGTATCAACCTGACTGCGCACCTTAACGAAGACAAGACTTGGGACTGGGATCGCCTCGCTGCCAGTACTCGTAGTGCGATTCGCCAATTGGATAACCTGTGTGACATCACAAACACGCCGATTCCAGAAGCAATGCACTCAAATCTGCAGAACCGCGCACTTGGTCTTGGTGTCATGGGCTTTACTGATGTTATCGAAAAGCTTGGCTACAGCTACGAATCAGAAGAAGCCTACGATTTGATCGACCAGCTCACTGAGTTCGTTAGTTACAACGCTATCGACGAATCAGCTGACCTAGCTAAGAAACTTGGTTCATACCCAACCTTCAAGGGAAGTGGTTGGAGCAAAGGTATCCTACCTATCGACACTATTGACCAGCTGGCTGCTGACCGTAAGGTAAAGGTAGAAGTTAACCGCAAGCAACGCCTCGACTGGGATATTCTTCGCGCTAAGGTTAAAAAAGGTATGCGCAACGCAACTTTGATGGCTATCGCACCAACAGCGAACATTGCCCACATCGCTGGTACAACACCAGGCTTGGATCCACAATTTGCTCAGATCTTCTCTCGTGCAACCTTGAACGGTAAGTTCCTCGAAGTAAACGTTAACCTCGTAAACGACCTAAAGAAACTAGGTATTTGGGACGACGTCAAAGAAGAAGTACTTCGCACACAAGGTGATGTACAACAAATTGATGCAATTCCACAGCACATCAAAGATGTATACAAAACCAGCTTCCAGCTCAGTCCATACTCATTCATCGAAGTCGCCGCCCGCGCACAAAAATGGGTTGACCAGGCAATCAGCCGTAATATGTACCTCGAAACTCGTAACATTGACGACTACATCGATATCTACACCGCAGCCTGGAAACGCGGACTCAAGACAACATACTATCTGCACGTAAAGCCGCGGCATACCGCAGAACAAAGTACCGTCAAAGTTAACAAATCAGAAACCGGCACCGGACCACGAAAATCAGGATTCGGCTTCGCTAAAAAACAATCAGTATAGAAAAATAGGGGGATAAAACAATGGCAAACGCATCACAAATCATCAGCGACGACATGACACTAGAGGAAAAACTAGAAGCTATCGAAAAAGCTATGGCGAACGCACAGGCAATGGCTAACGAAGAAGCAGCAAGCAAAGGTGTCGACGCAGCACCAATCGACCCTCAAGATTTCTTGATGTGTGAAGGCTGCCAATAGGTCTAAAAGAGCTATGGAGCAGTTGAATACAGCCCAGACGGTAGAGACCGAAGAAAATAACCGACAGCGCGATTACTTACGCGGGCAACTGGTTATTCGGGCATACCAAATTAGTTACAGCAAGCCATCAACGGAACTCAGTGCGCAATTTGCAAATTATGAATTAGCGATGATTGCACAAAAAATTGATGCAATCCCATCGCACACCGTCGGGCAACAAATGCTACCAATAGAATTTAGTGAACAAGGAGAAGAATAATGGCAGGAATTTTAGGCACAGGCATTCAAGACGGACTACTTTTAAAGCCCGTCCACTACAAATGGGCAATGGATCTGTATGATCAGGCAGTTGCAAACACATGGTTTCCAAACGAAATCCAATTAGTTCAGGACCTTGCAGACTGGAAGAAAATGAGCGACGAAGAACGCCACGCGTTGACGTTCTTGATGAGCTACTTTAACCCAAATGAATTGCTTGTGAACAAAGCCTTGGCCTTTGGTGTCTACCCATACGTCAACGCTGCTGAATGTCACCTCTATCTTGCCAAGCAGATGTGGGAAGAAGCAAACCACTGTATGTCATTTGAATACGTGCTTGAGACTTTCCCAATCAACCGCGAAGAAGCCTATGCGGCGCACGTTGAAACCCCTTCAATGGCACGCAAGGAAGCGTTTGAAACCAAGTACATCAAGCGCATGACCGAAGATACCCTCGATATCACGACGACTGAAGGCAAAAAAGACTTCGTTCGTAACCTGGTTGCCTACAACATTATCCTTGAAGGTATCTGGTTCTACAGCGGTTTCATGGTGGCCCTTTCTTTCCGCCAGCGCAACTTGCTCCGTAACTTTGGTTCACTTATGGACTGGGTGGTTCGCGACGAATCACTTCACCTTAAGTTCGGTATCAACTTAATCTTAACTGTTCTGGAAGAAAACGAAGATCTTCAGACCGAAGAGTTCGCCGCTGAAATCAAGCAAATGATCCTCGATGGTGTTGAGATGGAAGAAGCCTACAACAAGGACCTATTGCCAAATGGTATCCTTGGTTTGAACAGCGACTACATCAACCAGTACGTTAAGTACCTGGCTGATCGCCGCCTTGAAGAGCTTGGTTTTGATGCACACTACAAGGTGTCAAACCCTGCTAAGTGGATGGCTGCCGCTAATGATACATTGCAACTCGTTAACTTCTTTGAAAGCACCAACACTAGCTACGAAGTGAATGCTGGTGGTTCATCGACCAAAGAGATGGAAGGTCAAAGCCCAAGCGCTGACCGCAACGAAAACGATCCAGACAATAGTATCTTGAAGTAATGAAATAAAAGTAGGCCGCCTAGGCCTACTTTTGTCTTATGTGTTAATTTTCCGAGGAGGCCGCTATGAAAAATATAATTGGAAATTACGAATCAGCTATTTTAAGCGCCGAGGCGCTGCTCCACGAACACAGTATTTTACCTGTTGACCTGATACAATGCGACACAATTTGCTACCGCGTTGAAACAAACGGACGTTACAAAGAGGTAAAAGAGCAGCTGGCTCAAAAAGCCTTGCTATTAAACGAAGTAGAAATTAATAATCGCCTGATTGCTGCATTTGCTCTTGAAGAACCACTTGAGGCTGGCACGCAGCACTTAATATCCTATATCGAATTACCTCAGCCAAAACCGGGTAGTCAGTATAGCGAAGGAATTGATCACGTTCAGTTTGTAACGCGTTTGCCATTGAGCCAGTTCCATACCAAATATCAACAACTGCCATTTGAAACGAAAGGCCTAGCGAGTGAGTTAAACCCACTTCTCAAGCTTGAAGGTGAACAGATAAGTGTAAAATTCCACGATAAACACATGGGTGCGGTGATTGCGCTGGAAGATTAGATCTATGATTAATTAAAAGTTGAGCCCCGCATTCCAGGAGGAGCGGGGCTCAACTTCCTGTGCGGGGCTGTGTGGTTGTTAGATCTGAACGAGACTCAAGCGCTTCTCGGCACTATCCAAAGTGGACGTCAATGATTTTAGTTGACGTTCTTTTTTGTCGATGGTTTCCTTCAGGATGCCTCGAAGACCCTGCTCAATGAGTAGAGGCAAGTGTTTGATGCCTGAATAGTTGTCGCGTAAGGCAAAAAAGTCTGGCACTAGAGCGTGGGCGGTCTCCCAGGCTTCTCGTACTGTGTTATGTGCTGACAACATCTCGTTCGTAAAGCTGATGCCGCCCCCTGGATCACCGTCAATGTACCAGAAAAGCCACTTGCCACTCCGGGTCAAATAAAACGCTACGGTCACATATGATGGTCCCGACCATCGAACGTCATCGGTGTATAGAGATGCCTTAACAACGACTCTGGCTTTCGTCCGCTGTCCAAGCATTCCGCAACGGACAAGCAGACTATCCCATAGAAATTCGCTGTTTGTCCCATTCAATACTTCTAGCGAACACCTGTGACCTGGAGGCTGTAGGTAAAGTACTTCAGACTGTCGCCGATGGTTCTTGCGTGGATCAAGCTCCTCCAGCCTTTCAAATCCATGCAGATAGTCAAGGTAGGGCTTGATGTTGGTGTCGTACATGCTTTCCAGCAGATCGACATCAACACTTGTTGACCTAAGGTCTTTTTCGGTGACGATATGTCCTGGGGTGCATACGAGTTGTCGCAAAACATCCAGGCAGGTATCTGTATCAAGCTGATTGATGGACGAATCCATTGCCAATCACCATCTTTCTTAAGGTTCGCTTCCTTGGGGCGTACCCCTACTGGAAGTTGCGACTGTGTGTCACATGTACACACAGTAAAATAGTTTCATATGAGATGCAAGCATAACTAACTTCTCAGGATAACTGATTTTAAGAGGTGAATCGATTGACTTTTCATACCATTTATGCTAATATATAAGGTATGAAACGCCTCGAAGGCATAAAACAAAAACCTGAAAATAATGACAATGACAGCCCTGAATATATATCAGAGGTTCCTTCGGTGCGACAGCAACTCGAATCATTAGCGAGCGACGAGACTTTTTCTGTAGAACATGCCAAGTTGAAACAAGAGCTGGCGAGTGATCCAGAATATTTGACGTTCGCTGCGGCAGAGGCCGAAATTAAAGAGCTGACAGCCCAATCATATACAGAGGAGAGTATCACTGTTGCTCAGCAGCTATATAAACAACTGAGCGAACTCAAAAGCAACCTCTATTCAAATGTGCGCTACAAAGATTATGCACAATCAATAGAACGAATGTATGATTTCGAATACTCGGCAGCACGTGCCATTGATGCCGATAGTCCGGAAGCAAAAATGTTGCTCGCTAGCCTAGGCGCAGAAGCTGACATGACAGATATCGATGCAGCACCTTTTATGAATTACAAAGATAATACTGCAGAGGCTTGGCAATATGTTCCAGATGCTGCAATTAAAGACTACCTTAGTGCCCGCCCATTTATGGATACGAGTCATATGCGGCTGGACGGCAATAAAATTAGAATTCGCAGTGAGACAAAGAATGATTCATTTGCTATACCTGCATCGTTATTTGTATCTGCCGCCAGCTTCGAATCATGGACCGGGCGCAGAGAGGGTATTGGTAAAGCGTGGAGCTCACTATACGGGTATGGTGACACTACTAGCCTTAATGTCATGAAGCACTATGCATCGCTAGAGACTGAACTCCCACCGGTTGAGTTCGTAAACGTATATGTCCAACCTGATGGTAGAATGTTCGCAGATAATGATGCAGGTGATTCACACCGCATCGGCGCGGCATTTTTACGTGGTGATACGAGCGTGAAAGCAGAGAATGTTAATTTTGTAATGTTAGATCGCAATATCCTTACAGATTAGTTTGATAGTATATATTTATGAGCCACGAATTTATTAATGTCGATGAAAATCTTAGGCTTGAACAGCTTACACCAGATCGTGCTGGCGAGGTGTTTGCTATCACCGATCAAAATCGTGATTATCTTGGAAAATTTATGCCTTGGGTGCCGTACATCAAGTCATCTGAGGATTCTTTGAACTATATTAACGAGACGATCGAGAGCCGAAAGCTTGGGACGAAGTATTCGTATGGTGTGGTCTACGACGAAACACTAGTGGGAAACGTCAGTCTACGTAACATTAATCACGAATCTCTTCGGCCAGAAATTGGCTACTGGATCATACCCGAGTATTCAGGGAAGGGTATTACTACCCGAGCGGTCAAAGCACTCACCGAATTAGGGCTAAAATCACTTGAATTAGACCAAATTATTCTACGAGCTAATCCTGAAAATGTAGCCAGTAACAAAGTGGCTGAAAAGGCGGGATACCAGCTTCTCGATCATGAAGTCGAGGATGGTGAACCGCTTAATGTGTGGTCAATTTCTAGGTAACTATGAACATAGTCATATAGATTAATTAATTAATTTACTTATGCTTGCAAAGCTAGTTCTCAGATCTTATTCTAGTGCGAGTGTTTTCTCTCTTAAAGATTGAGGATTAACCGGGACTTCCGGCACTATTTGAATGACACCTCGAAAGGGTGAGTACTTTGAAAAAGACTGCGTTGGGAAGATGGGCCTGTATCTTTCTTGCAATATTTGGATTTACTCTAACGTCGGTTGCGGTGGCAGCTCCCGCGCATGCGGATACAACCCTGTGTACGTCTTCGGGGAGTAATTTTTCACCCTGTAACACATTGGTGACGACTTCCAACGGCTACGAAGATCACTATACGAGTAGTTACTGGAGGGCATTCTCAGGACACAACTGCACCAATTATGTTGGCTATATGCTAACTCGAAATGGCGATGCGGGCCCTGGTGTCCTTATGGGTAATGCTACGCTGTGGGATAATAAAATTAGTCAAAATTCGAATTGGGGCTACACGGTTGATTCGGTGGCTACGGTTGGCTCAATTGCTCAATGGGAGGGTAATGACAATAACCCAGGCGCTAGTCCGGGTCATGTGGCTTACGTTGAAGCGGTTGGTGACGGTACGATCACGGTTTCTGAAGATAATGTCATTCTTGGTGGCGTGTCTCATTATCGTTGGAGAACCATTACTACAAATGGAGACTGGCCGACGCGATTTTTACATATTAAGGATGTAACGCCGCCTGTCACGCCGCCAGTTACTCCACCTGCTAAAAGCATTTCTGCGCAACGTGCATCTAACGGTGCCTTTAATCTATTTGCCACAGATTCAAGCAACCAGCTCGTCACGTATTTCCAATCTACCGCTAATGGATCTTGGT
>CAMLED010000018.1 GCA_946479115.1 uncultured Candidatus Saccharibacteria bacterium
ATCCGGTCGAGTCCGCCAAGAAAAAAGCTTACCGTTTGGTGAGCTTTTTTCTTGGTCACGAGTAGATTGGATGTGTATCGGCTAGGCGATTCTAACTAGCATTTTCGTATGCTTATTGACTTTATTAGTAATTATTGTTATAATATATTTATCATTTTACCCACCGAGGGTTTGTGAAGTTCCCTCTTAACCCGTCGAAACTACCGGAGGAATTTTGGAAATTGAAAAGTCGAGGTACACGACTATCACCTGCTCAATCTCTCTCTCGCAAGAAGAGAAGTTCACTTTCAAGCGTTCACCATGGACACGAACACGCCAGGTAGACAAGTTGAGGATCGAACGTGATCACTTCAAGATGTTCTATCACGACAAGCGTGGCACGTTAAGGTCGATCAGCCGAGATAGCTATCCGCAAAATATCCATTTCTTCGACTTCAATGACGTACCCAACATGCCAGACTATCTCAGGAGCACTATCGAAAAAATGATGGTCGAATTGCGCGAAGAATATCGCATCGCAAACCCGCCCAGCGGCATGCTTTTCTAAGGTTAAGTAGAACACCCAGTATAATCACCCCGCTCAGTGCGGATAACCTCTACGTGAGGATCCTGCTGATAGCGGGGTTCTTACATATCAAGAAGGAAATAGTTCCGCGCCCGAGCAACTACGACCGACAAAAATACCATCGACCAATGGTATTTTTTCTTGGTGGTTATCGTCTGTTATCATAGTACTTATGGTAAAAAAGAAAATTGACTACGCTCATCTTGATTTAAAAATGATCGCCTTCTTTCGACGAGCGTTTATACCTGTCGCCCGCGTTTCAATTTTCCTTATATTCTTTTGGTTTGGGCTGATTAAGCTACTTGGACTCAGTCCGGCCGGACCCCTGGCTGAAGCCCTGACCGCCCGAACTGTTGGCCTGCAATATTTTGACGTATTATTCATAACCCTGTCGGTTGTTGAATGCCTGATTGGGATTTTATTCCTATTCCCAAAAATGACCCGCATCGTCATCCCCCTTCTTTTAGCTCATATGGTACTGGTATGCTCACCTCTCTTGCTGGTGCCAGAACTCACCTGGCAATCTCCCTTCGTACCAACTCTTGAAGGTCAGTACATTTTAAAGAACGCTGTTGTCGTAGCGGTTGCCATTGGTATCGCCGCCTCGGCCCAGCCACTCCACACAAAAAAGAAGACTCCTTAGGAGCCTTCTTTTAAAATGTGGTTTACTTTGTTTCGTAACGCTGCTGAACCGTTTCCCAGTTCACGACGTTCCACCACGCTTTGACATAATCATCGCGCTTGTTCTTATAGTCGAGATAGTACGCGTGCTCCCAAACATCAAGTCCGAGGAGTGGTGCTGCCTGGCCCTGCATAATCGGAGTATCTTGGTTAGCTGTCGTAATAATTTCCATATCCGGCTGTAGCCATGCCCAACCGCTTCCGAAAACCCCGAGTGACTTGGCGGTAAATTCATCAACAAAAGCCTGGAAACTACCATATCGTTCAGTCAGTTTCTGGGCTAACTCACCAGTCGGCTCACCACCACCATCCGGTGACATCCACTGCCAGAATAGACTGTGGTTATAATGACCACCACCGTGATTACGAATTGCCGTCTGAACAGATTCAGGCAGACTAGAAAGGTCACTTAGCATACTGTCGAGTGCGCGTTCTCGTAGAGCCGGAGCGCTATCAATCGCGGCGTTTAACTTATCGACATATGCCTGGTGATGCTTATCGTGATGAAGCTGCATAATCGTTGGGCTGATATAATTCCCTAATTGGTCATATCCATAGGGTAAATCTGGAACTGTATACATAGCTGCCTCCGTTGGTTAAATTAACTGTTACGACGCGTCACTATCGTCAGCGATCTTGATGTATTCTTTGATCTTGCCATCTTTTTTGAGTGACTCAAGTCGATGGTTAAACTCAGTCAGTGGGATACGTAGATAGACATAACTTACCTGTGTCGCAGTCTTCTCGAGCTGTTTAACAAAGTAATAGCCGTCGCCAGTTGCAGTACGGATTGGTGACGAGACACCGCCCTTGGCTAAATTGATTGCTGCTGCCGTTAAACCACCATCTTGATTCATAAGTGGCACGAGTCCTGACTGAACAGTCGTCACCTTGGCTGCACCTTCGCCCCCAAGAGCAGTCGCAAGCACCCCAAAGTCCATAGCTGGATCCTTCTGTAGTAATGCCGTTGCTTTTTCTTGCTGCTGTTTGGCTTGTGTATCAATCGCATAGGCAACATCTTGGCGAATTAACCTATTCTTGGTGTCCTGACGATATTCACTTGGTGTCCATCCAAGAATATTAAGCGCTGAGGCGTCATACGTCTCCTGGGAGATACGTCCGGTTGAAGTATTACGGTCTTCATCAGTCACACGATCAATTCGGTCCTGGGTGACAGAAATCTTTAGCTCACGCGCTAATTTAGCAGCATAAGCGTTACCAATCGCGATATCCATCGATTTACGCTTGATGTGATCGTTTTGACGTTGGCCATTCTTATCCTGCAAGTTCACCTGCTCACTTTGACGAAGATAATGTGCTGAGCTGTTGTAGTACATCAAATAATCACCGTACGGTACAGATTCTTGATCGACAGATGCCACTGGTAGCGGCACAACACGAGTTACTCGGTAAAAGAACGTGCTAGTATTCTGAACAGAATAGAGTTGCCACCAGCCAACAAGTAGGATCAACAAGAAGGCAACAAGTGTAATAACAATCGTCGTAAATACCAGACGATGGCGTGCATACTGCATTGGATACTTAAACCGGCGGCCACCGGCCAAGATGCGCTCACGATGTTCCGCAACCGTTTCATTCGTGATGCGTGACGGCACAGTCTTTTCGACGGCCTGACGCTTTCTAAGCGATAATTTCTTCATATTCTCCCTGTTTATGATCGGCTATGGCAGCCGATACGGCGTCCTGTAACTTGTTATAGATCTGGTCTGGATGAGCGACATTATGAATCACAAGATCGCCCACAAATGTTTGAATAACGATGGTACCGAAATCAAACATTTCACCGCTAAACCCAGGTACATTATAGCTTATGTTCTGAATCTTTGATAGTCGCAGCTCGACCACATCCTTGCCAAAGAAGCCTCGTTGCGTAATCTGGCGAATACGCTGATCAGTCACGATATAGACCGTAAAATACCACATCAAGTAGTGATATGAGAACAGGATAAGCCCAAGCAGTAAGCCTCCGATTGGCAGTAAGAAAAGTTCAAGATTCGACTGCCAAATAAGTGGTGGGATTGATGAGAGTACAAATGGCACGAGCAAAAGATAAAACCCTTTGCGCATTGCAATAATATGACGACGGAAGACGAATAAAAGCTCTTCCCCATCCCGCTGGCCATCGAAATCAAGTTGTTCAGTCTGTTTATTTTTTTTGTTCATATGATTAGTATACTACGAGATGAAAAAAGCGTTGTAAAGTGCACTAATGAGATTAGGGCGAGCGGTCGCTTTGCTCCCTATTTCCGTTTATTTGTAGAAAAATGTAAACACTTTTCTACTACACTGCACTTGATGAATCTATCAAAGTAATAGCCAGACAAGAATGTCTGGCTATTACTTTGGTGCCCCGGGCAGGAGTCGAACCTGCAACCATATCCTTAGGACGGATCTACTCTATCCAGTTGAGCTACCGAGGCATCAGTAACATTATAACCTGCAAATATATTCTGTACTCCATACATCAACTGGATAGAGTATTACTGAATACTATTTTTCGCTTCGCTCAGGCAGTTGAACTAGCGAGGCGTACCGTTATTGTAACACGAAAACAACAGCGGTCGCACGCTGTTGTTTTCGAGCAATCAGAGATAGCTATTAGCGCGTAAACTTCTCGTGCAACACTGTGTAATCATACAGTTCATCTTTAGAGAACCAGTGTGGAATTTCCTGCTTGGCATCCGCAAGATCGCCAGAAGCATGAATCAAGTTTGGAATACCCTTGTTGTGTTCATCACCGTAGCCGTAGCTCATGTGTGAGAAATCACCACGAATTGTACCTGGCGCAGATGATTTCGGTTCAGTTGTGCCAACTAATTTACGGACCAATTCAACCGCTTCAACGCCTTCAAGTACCATAGCGATCACTGGACCCTGGTTCATCATGTCGAGCACATTATTAAATGTCTCTTCACCACGGCGAGTAATCACCTGTCCAATTTCTTCGTAGTGCTTGTAGTAGTGTTCACGATCAGGTGCGACCATCTTGGTTGCAATAATCTTAAGACCAACGCGTTCAAAACGAGTTAAAATCTCGCCCACGATACCACGCTGCATCGCATCAGGTTTAAATACAATTAATGTTTGTTGAACTTTGCTATCCATATCACTCCATTCGGTGTTATTACTTCTTGGTCCATATTATACATCATCGCTAATTTACGCTATGCTAGGACCATGTATGTATCAGAACTCTTGCACGACTTCATCGAGCATCTTGAAGTTGAGGGTGGCCGTTCCGCTAAAACTGCCGAAAACTACGCCCTGTATTTAGAGCGATTTGTTGAATTTACAGATGACATTACTGTTGATAAAATTACATCTGAGATTGTTCGTAAGTATCGACTATGGCTTAATCGTTACAAAAATAACAACGATGACGAACTGGCGACTATCACCCAAAGCTACCACTTAATTGCTCTCCGTGGCTTTCTAACCTATCTGTCTAAACGAGATATCCCAAGCCTTAGTCCAGAAAAAATCGAGTTACCTAAAATCACTCGAAAACAAGTCACCTTCCTTCATTACGACGAAGTAGCGCGCATGCTCGACGGGATATCACTGGATGATGAAACTGGTCTACGCGACCGTGCGATCGTTGAACTGCTATTTTCTAGCGGCCTCCGTGTCTCAGAACTCGTTAACTTAAACCGCGATCACGTTAATACCAAACGCCGTGAATTTATGGTACGAGGAAAAGGTCAAAAAGATCGCCCGGTTTTTATTGGCGAGGCCGCTGCAAGCCGAGTGGAAGACTACCTCGCTGCCCGCATAGACAACTTGCCACCACTTTTTTTAAGCTATAGCCGTAACAATACAGCAACAACAAGCGGCGATTATCGTCGGTTGAGTACACGGAGCATTCAACGCATCATCACTAAATACGCCAAGCTCGCAGGTATTACAAAGCACGTTAGCCCACATACTATGCGCCATAGTTTTGCCACCGACCTTCTAATGAACGGTGCCGATCTTCGTAGCGTTCAAGTCATGCTTGGTCACAGTAATATTAGTACTACGCAGGTATATACCCACGTGACCGATGAACACCTTCGTGAAGTCTACGAAAAATTCCATAGTGACACCGAGTAAATTACCCTATGGCTTACAGGTTGCCGTTGGGTAACCAAAGGTATCTGTTGGACCTGGGTCTTTATCGGTCACAACAAAATTCTTACAAAGATCACCCTCAAGATCAACTGCGGCCTGGGGGAATGCGAAATCAGTCTTAAATTCAATACGGCTCTCAACGCGGCGGAACATATCATTGGCGCGTCCGGTAGAATCAACGCTTGGTTGCACATGATCAAAGGCCACCACCGTACCACCGTTTAATAATTCGAGCTTATAATTAGCAGCGTTATAAAGAGTGGCGAGATGCAAGAATGCGTTTCGCTGCCCAGCATTGCCGGTCAACGGCATTGGCAGAGCCAGCGTGGCACTACAGGCATACTCCACGTTCGTAAAGCTAGTATTACAGCGCACTTGCTGGGGTACCGCCGAAGCACTCCGCCGCGGCGTATCAAGAGCAAAGCTCAACGCGTCAACACCAGTTGCTGATGGGTATAAGAACAGTGTGTTTGCGTTGCTCTTATTGCCTGGCTGAGCGTCATCGAAATCAGACAATTTAAAGTTAGGTCCTGTCTGCATAAGTTGTACACGCATCAAAGATGGAACATCCACATCCCACTGTCCACCTTGAGGAGGCAGTGAAACGCTCGGACCACTACTAGGAAACGCAATCGTTTGACCAGCACCAGCGGCAGCGACATCTTCGTGTTTGAACCAGCTAATTCTAACACTATCAAAGTCACTCACCCCTCGTAGTGGCACAATATTAGAGTTATTCAGATCAAGCACGTTCTTGTAATCGTCTGTATTTGGTGTGATTTTAACACACGTATACGACTGCTGGAGGGCTTGATCGCCTTGATTTTGCTGGATAACCGTCTCGGGATCAGAGGCATTACCAAAATACGCGGCAACTGTATTACACTGACCAGCGTTGATTGCAGTAGAGACTGCCGTACAGTTCACTGCAGGTGGAGCCGTGCCGTTACGGCAGGCTTGATCTAGTAGCAGTAGACGCTTAGCATCTTCAACACCTGACTTAGCCGAGTCATAGGCACTTTGCGACAGATCGCTCGCGGTTGCCTGTCGCTGATCCTTGATCATTAGCTGTACAAAACTAATGGTAATGATAATCATCAGAAGTGTTGCAAAAATAACTACAAATAACGCAACTGCTCCTCGCTCATGATGGCTAGACTGCTGTATGTTCGACATCTTATTTATTTCCCCCTGCCTTATTACCTGCTCGCGCGATGATATCAAATTGGTTAACTGAGCAATAATTTTCAACACCAGCGCCATCGGCTGGCGGCTTACATGACGTATCGTTGGTTGTCAGCTGCTCGTGGTCATTTGTCCCAATTATCATAGAAATAGAGTAAATCGTCTGCCCTGTTGTCGGATCCTGCGCTTTAGGATCAGTTTTAATTTCAAAGGAATGCATGACAAGGTCGCGATCACCGCTCACTAACATTTCGGTTGCATTATCGCGTGGAATATTCGCTGCTGGATCCGCACATAGGTACCCATTCGGGTCAGCTATCTTAGCAAAGCGAACCGCTTCACCAGTCACGCCAGGATCACCAGCTTTAAAATACGTGTTGTAGACGGGGGCCGCACCAGAGACTTTAGCGATTGATTTTCCGTAATTCCATGCATAGGTATAACGACCCAGACATAGCCGGCCTCCACCATCACGAACCACGTATTTTGAATTGAGCGTCGCTGGCGAGTCATCAACTTTTTTAGTTACGTCAAACGGTACTGCAGTCGCGATACTGCGCTGCAAATCATCAGAGATTGTTCGGCCCGCCTGGTTAACTTCACGTAGAGTAATACCCTTGTTGTAAATGTTACCAATTTGAATTGTAGTCATCGCAATGGCCATCATAAGCACCGCGATAAACGTCATCGCGAGCATTAACTCAATCAGGGTAAATCCTTTAGTCTTAACGTGGCTCATATAACCTCACAATTGTTCCTAACGTTACAGGGGTTGCACTTCCGGCACCACTCCAGCAAGCCCGTATATGGAAATCAACAAAACCCGTTCCATTACTACTGACGGGAGATTGTACAGCTTCTATCCAAATACCATAGGCCTGGTCAATGCTTGAATCATCGTTATACATAACCTGTGAGAATGGCGGTAAAGATGAGCCAGACGCTGGTGATGAAGCTGGAGTCGAGTCCCAGACCTTTGCAAGCCGGGCATTTAATATAAATGGGTGCTCACCAGGAGTTGTAGCAAGACACACTGGACCAGCCACCTGGCCAAATGTTGATGCCTGATTCGCCCCCTTGCCAACTGTCTTACTGGTCATCTTGATCCACTCGGCAGCGGCAGTGCCATCCGCCGGGGCAGCACCGTTACGCTGATAGCTATTTACATAGGCCTGATGAATATAGCGGATCGCTTCAGCCTGGGCGTCCATCTGGGCGCGCACAAGTGTAATTTCAAGTGAACGTTGTGCGGTAGAAATCCCCTGGTTCATAATCGTCAGACTACCGATTGCGACCAGCGCAAAAATAGCAAAAGCAAACATTACCTCAATTAATGTATCGCCTTGTTCTGATGATCGCATTAGTCGCATATGTTCGTCTTCTCCGGTGGAACCTGTATCGAGCCCTGGTTTGTCGCAAATGGCATCACTTGGACGGCCATGCGGCTTCCGACGAGTGAACTAGTTGGCATATTAAGGCATAGATTTGCTGTTCGGCTTGCATTGGCCGCCGTCACCATACCAAGGAGATTAGTCACGACACCGTCAGCGGTATAGGTCATAACAGAGCCGCTCAGCGGCGAGCGTAGGATCAACATTGAAAACGGCATTGGCTGAGAAGTTTGTGGCTTAACCACCTCAGCACCCCAGGCGATAGCAACGTCCTCTTTACTGAGGACTGATAGGCCAAGTGTGTAGTTAGTCTGGATTTCCGCGATATCACTCACTTCTTCGTCCGCCCCAGGATTACGGTAACCAACCACACTTGTGGTTTGCACCTGCTTGCCAGAGTTATCAATAGTAATAAACCGTCCCATCACCACGCAATCACTTGTCCCGCGTAGTTGCGGCGTCACTGTATCGGGAGGGCTGACAACAACAGCATTCGAACAGGCTTCACTGCCGTCACGGTCGTTAACGACATTAGTCGCTTCACTATATTGCTGCTGCAGCAGCGACTTCAGTGAATTAACACTATCTCGATATCGCTGTTGATTAATCGCAAGGCCAGAACCTGCAAGAATTGCCACTGTCAAAGCGCCGGCTACACCTAAGAAAAGCATTGCTTCGATAATTGTAAAACCGCTGTTTATCTTTGTGGCCATGTGCGCTCATTATAGCATAAGAAGTTTGGCCATATAAGGACTTTGGCGTGCTAAAACGCTAAGTGAAAAAACGTCTGAATCAAATCAGGACCCCAGATGACAGCCAATACTGTGCCGACGATCAAAAGTGGGCCAAATGGGACGCGCGTTGTCCGTGTCACCTTGCCCATAACCATACCGGGAATAACTAGCAGACAGCCGATGGCGTTCGCGGCAAACAATGCGATAAATGCCAGCTGCCAGTCAGCCGTAAATAGTGCAAGTGCCAAACCTAACTTAACATCCCCAAAACCTATCCACTGGCCTTTTGAGACGAGCCACAGCACGTAGTACAGTCCGCTAAGGATTGCGACTGCTCCGGCTAGTGAAGTAAGAGCTAGCGGCGTCAGGCCACCCCCTAAAAGCCCCAGCCCTGCATAGATCACTCCAAGACCAATGAGTGGAAATACAATCTGGTTAGGGAGCAAAAACCATTTCAAGTCATAGGCAAACAAAATTGTTAATAGCACTCCGGCAACCAACCAGATACAGAACTGCGCCACCATTGCAGCAGTGTCGAGTGGCATTGGCCATAGCCAATAAGAGACGACGAAAAACGCTGCTAGCCCAAGCTCAATCAGTGGCTCAAACCAGCCAATCTTAGTACGACAATAACGACACTTGCCGCCAAGACTCAGCCAGCTAACCAGTGGAATAAGATCATACCAGGCCAGCACATGTTCACAGTGCAGGCAGCGCGAGCGGTCAGTTGTAACTGTTGCTTTGGTGAGTGGCATAAGATGTTTGTATTCATCAACGTCAACTGGCTCACCTGCCTTTTTATCGTTTCGTAGTTGATAAGCTCGTAGTCGCCAGACGCTTGCACCAGCAAAACTGCCGAACATCAGTCCCAGTACGACCAAGATAGTATATATAAGTGTTTGTTCCATAAGCACTATCATACCGTACATTCAGTGCAAATGAAAAACCCCGATCGATGAGGACCGGGGTTTTTCAATCGGATTATCCGATGACTAGTTGTTTACACAAGCGGTGCCACCACCTTCAAGCTTGTACTGGATAGCCACTTTTGACTGACCCTGACCAGTTTTTGGTCCATTGTCACCGTCACATACTGCACCGCGGGTAAAGTACATGTATGAGTTAGCTGTGTCAAAGGTACTTGGCGCAGTACCAGTTTTAAAGCTATAGTCGTTACCGTTTGGATCGGCAAATGCATCACCGCCAACCGTCAAATACTTTGGAATAAGCACTGTATTGAATTCAGTGTCACTCGGAAGTGCGTTGCGGTTGTTTGATTGGTAGTTCTGGATCGCTGTCTGAACACGAGCCACATCAGCTTTACGTTGTGTGTCACGCTGGCTACGCTGCAATGCAGGTAACGCGATAAAGACCATCAGGAAGATGAGGGCCGCAATTGCGAGCACCAAGACGACTTCGATGATCGTAAATCCTTTTTGATTGTTTTTCTGTGTAACGTTCATAAAATTTTTTTCCACCTTTCTATGAACAAATTTTCTTACGTGCGTCAAAACGCTTAGGCTTATAGTACCCTACCCGCCTAAGGTTTGTCTATACATTGATACCATTTACCAAACTATAGATTGGTAAGAGGATCGCACCGACCATACCACCAGCCACAACAGCCAGCACAACCATCAAAATTGGCTCGATTGCTGTCGAGATAGCCTTAATTTCTTCGTCGAGCTCGTCTTCGTAGACCTGAGCGGTCTTTCCCATCATATCGTCGATTTTACCGGACTGTTCACCGATCTTAATCATCTGTGGTACCAGAGGTAGAATATACTCTTCGGTTTGCAAAGCCGTCGACAACGCCTTACCACCCTTCACCTTCTCGGCTGCCCGGTCGATACTGGCGCTAATGATTGTATTATTAACCGCTTCGCTGGTGATACGAAGCATGTCGAGCATGGCGACACCGGTTGAAAGTAGTGTTTGCCCTGTACGTGCCAAGCGGGCCATATATAATTTTCGGAACATTGTTCCAAATAACGGCACGTTCAGCTTAAATGTATCCTTAAACTTAATTCCGCTCTCTGTTCGTAGATATTGAACAAAGAAATAGCCGGCCGCACCGAGGATAATAATCACTAACCACCAGAAATTAATCATAAAGTCAGCCGTCGATACCATAGCTTGAGTCAAGAATGGCAACGTCTTTTTCATGTCGACATAGAGTTTTTCAACCTGTGGAACAACCGTGAAAAACATAAAGGCCATCACGCCAAAGATCACCACAAGAACGATGACTGGGTAGGTCAGCGCGCCCTTAATCTTACTCATCGTTGCTGCGTCTTTTTCCTGCTGAGCCGCCAAGCGACGCAATGAGTCGTCGAGCGTTCCCGACGCTTCACCGGCAGCGATCAACGCCAAGAACACCTTGTCAAAGACTTCTGGGTGTTTGGCAAATGAGTCGGTCAGTGACTTACCACCTTCGATCGAAGTCACAATATCCTCAACCACGGCCTGAAGCCGCTTGTTGGCGGTCTGCTCAAGCACTGTGCGCATACTTTGTGATAATGGCAAGCCAGCACCGATCAAAGTCGCAAGCTGACGAGTGAAGACAATCTTGTCCTTGGTTGTAATACGGCCTGTCAAACGGCCAAGGAAGTTACCATCCTCATTCACCTCTTTAATATCAAGTGGTGTAAAGCCCTGCGCGATCAACAACTTAGCTGCAGCGTTTTCAGTCTCGGCCTGAACAGTCGCTTTAACAATTTTGTTTGTTGAACCATCACGCGCTTGGTAATTAAACTTTCGCATCTTAGCCTCTCATCAACCGATCAAACTCAGTCACATCAACCGCAAAGTTGCGTGCTTCATCGTAAGTTACCGTGCCGCTCTGGATCAGATTCACTAGCGTACGATCCATCGTTTGCATACCTTGATCTGCACCCGTTTGAATTACCGCATCAAGCTGGTGCGACTTACCTTCACGAATAATGTTACGAACAGCCGGGTTAGCAATGAGCACCTCTGCCGCTACAACGCGACCACCACCAATTGCTGGTACAAGGCGCTGAGAACAGATTGCCATCAAAATATTAGATAGCTGCGCACGAATTTGCGGCTGCTGGTGCGGTGGAAATACGTCGATCATACGGTCGATTGATTGCGCCGCGCTGTTAGTGTGCAGTGTTGCAAACACCAAGTGACCTGTTTCAGCGATGGTAATCGCGGCGCTAATCGTTTCAAGGTCACGCATCTCACCAATCAGGACGACGTCAGGGTCTTGGCGCAGGCTTGAACGCAGTGCCGCTGAGAATGAATAGGTATCGTAGTGCACTTCACGTTGCACAATGACTGATTTCTTTGATTTATGCGTAAACTCAATTGGATCTTCAATCGTAATAATGTGGTCAGCACGTTCAGTGTTGATCTTGTCAACAAGTGCGGCAAGTGTGGTTGATTTACCTGATCCGGTTGGACCGGTCACCAGGACCAAACCGCGTGGATAATCCGCAAAGCCCATCACGACTGATGGCATACCCAGCTCCGTGACAGATTTGATTTCATTTGGAATTAAACGTAATGCGGCGGCCAAGTTACCGCGTTCGTGGAAAGCATTCACACGGAAACGGCCAAGTGTACCGAAGGCGAAGCTAAAGTCGAATTCTTTGTCTTTTAATAGGATCTGCTGCTGATCTTGGTCAAGAATAGCAAAGACAAGCGATTCCACCGCTGGCTCATCCATAACATCATAGCCAGGAATTGGCTGCAAGCTACCATCAACACGCAACATTGGTGGCAAGCCCACTTGAAGGTGAAGATCGGATGCACGTTTTTTAACTACTTCTTCGAGCAGTACTTCGATTCTCAGTTCTTGATTGTTCATATCTTATCCACCCTTCTTATGCTGTATCCGCGGCCACGCGATTGACTTCTTCGATTGTTGTAATGCCCTGTAACGCCTTGAGGTACCCGTCCTGCCTAAGGGTGATCATTCCCTGTTCGACTGCTTTGCGCTGAATCTCGGCACTGGTTGACCGAGCGACGATCAGATCCTGGATTTCAGTCGTGACATCCATCACTTCATATAGACCAGCTCGACCCGAATATCCTCGTGGTGTTTGCAAGGTATCTTTTCCCTTGACTAAAGTATAAGCGCTTTGGCCAGCGAGTGGCAAGTCTTTATAGCCTAAATCTTCTGAAACTCGGGCGACATCGGCTTTTGTCTTCGGCAACAGATGGCCAACAGTCGCCATAATGTTCTGCGTTTCAATCGGTGACGATTGGTAGACATCACGTTTTTCTGCCACACGGCGCACCAGGCGCTGACCGATAATCGTATTTACCGTACTAGCGATCAAGAATGGCTCGACTTTCATATCTAGCAAACGTGGCAATACGCCCGCTGCCGAGTTGGTGTGTAATGTACTAAATACCAAGTGACCTGTTAAGGCTGCCTGCACCGCAAGCGCAGCAGTTTCAGGGTCACGGATCTCACCTACCATCACGACATCGGGGTCCTGACGCAAAATTGAACGTAATCCGTTAGCAAAGGTCAGACCAACTTCGGCATTCACCTGAATCTGGTTCACGCCGTCCATCTTGTACTCAACAGGGTCTTCTAGAGTCACGATATTGACGGTGTCGTCCTTAATTTCCTTGATTAGTGCATACAGACTTGTCGACTTACCCGATCCGGTTGGACCAGAGGTAAGTACCATGCCATTTGGCCGACGAATACCTTTTCGAATTGCTCGAAGGGCACGTCCGGCATATCCCATCTCTTCAAGATCAAAGCTATTGCCTGATTTATCAAGCAGACGAATCACAACCTGTTCACCCCAGACCACAGGGCTGACAGCGATACGCAGGTCGACTTCTTTAGCGGCTACCTTAACCGTAAACTGACCGTCTTGCGGGATACGATGTTCGTCGATTTTTAGGTTCGATAGAATCTTAATACGGCTCACCAGGGCAGGTTCGATTGATTTTGGCAGTTGCATAATTTCTCGTAGGACACCATCAACACGACAACGAATCTTGAGTGCTTTTTCAAGTGGCTCAATATGAACGTCACTGGCACGCGATTTAACCGCATATTCCAAAATAGTACTAAGGGCACGACTAATTGGTGAATCTTGAACAATTGTCTTGATATCACTCTCACCTGCCGAAGCTTCCTCTTGTGACACAACCGCTG
>CAMLED010000019.1 GCA_946479115.1 uncultured Candidatus Saccharibacteria bacterium
ACGCGTAGGATGGTTAAGAGCGCCTTTTCAGCACGTAAGTATTTGCGTTCACGAAGTGATTCCTGAGCAACGTCCCACAATTGGTCTAGTTTTTCAGATATCTTTAGCGGTAGATCTGTCACGACTTCATTGATAGTTTGGTGTTTGAAGACGGCCCAGATACCAAATAAGGCAACGATAAGTATTGCTAACATATTGTTTTATTATAGCACAACGAAGTGAGAGGTGGCTAGATCGCGACGGTGCTATAGCACAAAATGAGTCATCTGCAGACGGATGTTGTAGTTGCTATTGATCTGTTCTTTGAGCGCTAAGAGGCCCTCTAGCTGACCGACAAGTGCTGTTTGTGGCTTGGCGCTAAGACTACGGCGTGTAATCTGCAGCGCACTATCAACAAGCTGTAGGGCTTGCTCGCGATCAGATTGATATTTCTGAATAATACGCAGTTTGTCGTAACTATCTGCCTGTAAAAAGGTGCGGGCATCGGACATGCACTGTGCCCGCTCGGCAAAGTAGGCTTCGTCATTTACCAGGCGTTCTAGCTCGACAGGCAGCCCATCGGCTATAAACGCTAACTGAGCACGCTTAGTAGCATCAGTCACGCCTAGCTGGTCGATGTACTGTTGAGTCTGTTCGTGTGTGAGTGGCAAGATGTGTAGTGTCTGGGCGCGTGAACGAATAGTTGGGAATAGTCGTGCAATGTCGTACGTTTCTAAAATAAAATGTACGTTTGTGCCGGGCTCTTCTAGCAGTTTCAATAGTGCATGCTGAGCATTCGGCATCATACGATCGGCTGAGCGGATAATAAATACGCGTGGTGTGGGCTGCCTGGCACGAACACTGTCATAAAGCGCGCGAATGTCTTCAGTAATGACTCGCCCATTCTTGATATCTACATCAAACTTTTTACCGTCTTTAGATTTCTTTTTCGGGACGATAATCTCTTCGGGTGATCCAAGCGTAGCACTAATATACCTGGCCACATCGAGTGTGCCGGTACCATTGTTCCCTGTCACGATCAAAGCCTGCGGCGGGTCGACCATTAGGGCGTCGAGTAGGTTTTTGGATTGAGGATGAAGTAAGGGCTGTTGCATATGCCTACCTTCGCTTTATAACGCAGCTTTAAACTCTGGCGGTAACGGTGCTTCGAACGTACGGCGATCGCTGACAGGAATAGTAATTTCGAGGCGTAGCGCGTGAAGGTAAAGTCGATCAGCTTCCTTGCCATATACACGGTCACCTAAAATTGGCGTGCCTAGGTAACTCATATGAACGCGTAGCTGGTGTGTCCGTCCGGTGTGCGGTCGTAATTCAATCAGCGCAAGTTTCTCATTAGCATCGATGACGGTGTAGTTAGTAACTGCTGACTTGCCCTTGGCATCAACGCGAAACGTACTAGGTGCTGATGGGTTACGTGCGATCGGTAGATCAATCTTGGCACTATCATTCTTAGGGATACCAACAGTCACGGCCATATATGTTTTCTTGGTCTTACGTTCAGCGAATTGCTTTTGCAGCATTGCGGCGGTTGCTTCGTTACGTGCGCCAATCATAATGCCGCTAGTATCACGGTCAAGGCGATGTACGATACCTGGACGGTTTGTCTCGGCATTATAGTCACAGTAGCGACGGAAGAACTCACCAACAGTAAACTCTTCGTTCAGTGCGCCCTTGGCATGTGTTAAGACACCAATTGGTTTATTAATAACAATGACGTTGTCGTCTAGATAAATAATAGGTAGTTCTTGGCCTGTAAAATCAATTGCATCAGGCGTATCGATGGCAATACTATCACTGTCGGTAATAGCAACCTTTGGAGACAGCTGCACCTCGCCGTTCACACTGATGTGACCAGCTTTGATATGTTTTTGCCATGTACTACGAGAAGTGCCTGGGTGGCGATCTGCAAGTTCGGAATCTAATCGGCGCTTTGCCGATTTTGTAATAAATAGGTACACGTCTTTACCCTTGAATGGTAATGCATATTCAGTTCGGTGGTCTTGAGGATTAGGGAGTGTCTCGCCTTCGACATTCTCATCGATCAAGCGCACTTGCTGCAAGACATAGTCTGGATCATCTAATGCTTCGTCATCGAATAAGATGTAATAGTTGTGTCGCATAAAGCGAAAGTTCACTAGCGTGCTAAGCGGCGTCGTGTTCGTTATTTTTACCTGTTCTACATGACGCGGTGCATTATCTTCTCCGGCAATTTCAAATCGCCTTAAAATAGAGATGATATCCATGCTTGAAACTTTAACCACTGACTGAACCCCTAACTTTTGTTAATTTTGGATGATTGATTTTATATAAAAACACAAGATCGTAGCCGGAATCACTTATGTATGGCTGCAGCTCGGTTGCATAATCATCAGGCTGGCTGTACACTTCTGCTGATTTAACTGGTTCGAGATTGTCGAAATCGATAGCTTGTTTTACCTTGACAAGAGATCCAGCCCCTTGGCCAGCAATATTTTCAATTTCGTTAATAACATGTGTTTTGTTCTGAACGTAATCTTCTGCGTACAAATAGTAGCGATCATTATTTAATTCTATTTTCCAAATAAATGAGTCAGGAGTTAATTGGCGAGCTAAAAGGATAGATAGATAATCCTCGGCACCAATTTCTATGCCTTCGTATTGTGATAAGACGTCTTTAAAGGCAGCTGTTTGGTAAAAAAAGTCGCGTAGCATAAGCTTAGACCCTTGGTCGCAATCCGACAGCCTGCTGGGCGCGCAGTAAGGTTGCGTTGGCAACATCTGCCACAGCGCGTTCAGACGACTCAAGCTTAGCGGTAATTACTGCGTCATCAACAGCAGCAAGTCGTTGCTGGAAATTAGTTAGGAATTGTTCAACTTCGTTTGCAACGACTTGTTTAAAGTCGCCGTAACGTGTCTGGCCTTCGAACTCTGCAACTGTTTCAGTAAGTGGCTGAGCGCGTAGTAAAGAAAGGATCTCAAGCAAGTTAGAAATACCTGGCTGATTAACTTTGTCGAAGTGAATTTCAGCTTTATCGTCTGTTGTTGCTGACATGACTTTTTTAGCAGCGACAGCAGGATCATCACCTAGGAAGATGACACCACGGCCGGATTCATCTGATTTGCTCATTTTCTTGGTTGGATCCACCAAATCTTTAATACGAAGACCTTGGTCTTTGCCAAAGAATTCGTGCTGTTTCGGTACTGATTCTGGAATTGTGAAGACATCACCAAATTTATTGTTAATACGCTCCGCAATATCACGGGTATATTCTAGGTGCTGGGTCTGGTCATCGCCAACGGGAACATATTGAGCATTGTAAAGGAGAATGTCGGCTGCCATAAGGACTGGATAATTAAAGAGTCCCACGGTCGCGTCAACACTAACTTTCTTATTCCATGCGCCTTTAGGTACTTCGGTCGATGTACCATCCTCGAAATGTACAGTTTCGCTCCCGCCGTCTATAGTACTGTGTTCGCCATCGTAACCTTCGCTGTATTGTAGACTGATCTTTGACTTTTCTTTAAATTGAGTCATACGTCGCATTTCACCAAAACCAGTGAAGCAGTCAAGGATCCATGTCAGTTCACTGTGAGCACTGATGTAGCTTTGGCGGTAAAGATAGATACTGTCGTTATCTAACGGCAAGCCGGCTGCTGCAAAAAGGCGCGCGTTATGCATAATTTGGTCATGCAACTCATCATGATTAATTGGTGTAGTGAAGCTATGAAGATCAGGAACAAACATGTTGATCTGAAACTCGTCTGAACGTGTTTTAGCCATATCAATCATTGGCAAAATACCGCCAAAATAGTTACCGATTGTTAAGTCGTTATTCGCACGTAGTCCAGTTAAGATCACAGGTTTATTCATACTCTCACCATTATACCTGAAAAGGGTCAAACTCGTGCATGTTATCGTTTTTTACGACCTCTTTTTGTTGCAGTCGCTGCTTCAATCGCTTTGACAACTGCGGGAATGTACAAACCTCGAACATCATGACCCGCAAGCACGGTTGAGAATGTAACATTTGGATTATGACGTGCAAGATACTTTAAATTCTTGGCGATAACTACTGCATCAAGCCTGCCATGAATAAGTTGAATTGGTATGCGCTTTAGGTTAATAGCATCCCTAAGAGACGTTTGATTAATAATCGAAGCCTCGAGTGCTCCCATATAACTATGCACATCATCGTTGGATAAACTGAAACTTTTATTTACCAATCCATATTTTGCAGCTAGGGCTGAGATCTTAATAAATTGCTCAGGGTTTTTATGAATTGCACGGTAGATATCTTTTAATATATTTTCAGCATGCGGCAACAGACGTTTCGTTGAGGCATCCTGCCTGTAGAATGGTGGGCTGCATAATATTAATGACCGAACAAATAGCGGATATTTCTTAGCAATTTCAACCGATACTAGCGCCCCTAACGAATGGCCAACAAGGATTACAGGGCCAGCTATTCTCAGCCGAAAAAGTGTGGCCATGATCATACGCGCCTGCAGCCGGACATTATAAATAGCCCACTCTGGCTTTGGCGATTTGCCAAAGCCTAATAGGTCAATTGTTATGACACGAATATCATGAGGTGACTTATCGACCACTTCATTCCAGGCCTCGGACGACAATCCAATGCCATGAATAAACAAAAGCGTCGCACGCGGCCGTTTAACTTTTCGGTCAATGGTAACATGCAGTCTATACGGCAGACGTAACCATTTATGAAGAATTTTATCTAGCATAACCCTAGTATAAATGACGGTAGTGCTACCTCCTAGTTACCTACCGATATATAATTGCCAATTGTTAGTGTCATAGAACCAGTCTCTTTCAGTCGCGAGGCCACCGATAGGCACACCAGCGTCCGTGCAAATACCTGCCGAACCAGCCCAGCTACCGGTGTACGTGCTTAACCCAGACGTACTGGTGTATTTAAATTTATTACCCGATTTGCTGGATACTACAAGTGCATAATCGGTTGCCGCACCGATTGGCGTATGACAATATACAAGGTTATAAAAGTTACCACCACTAGGCATATGATTGCCGTAGGCATTTTGCGACACTCTTAGTCCAAGGTTCGTCAACTGACCTGACCCAGCGGGATAAATTCCTGAATCTACCTTATATAACTCGAGCTTTTGTGCGATGTTTTTTAGGTCGCTTTGGATTGCAGTATCATTGGCGCGGTTTTGAATTCCATTATAAGCAACTATCGTAATCGCTGCCAAAATAGCAATAACGACGATCACAATAAGAAGTTCAACGATCGTAAAGCCACCCTTTTGTTTGTCCATATTGTATAAAGTATAAACCATAAGGCTGATACACCGCAAACTAATAGCCGGCAGGATCGCTACTGGCTATTAGTTTGTATGTTAAGTGGCTACTATACGCCCATAAGGCCAATAACAAGCGCCATAACCATAACTGTGGCAAGTTCGTTGCCTGCTGATAGAAGTGTTAGCTTCATTGGGCGACCTTCGAACAGGTCGTGTGTCAAGAAACGAACAGCGGTAAACCCAAGCCACAACCAGAATGCTGTCGTTAGAGCACTAGATAGGAAACTACCACCAAAGAAATCGTTACTGAGGAACGTTACGTGTGCAAGGACGTATGCCATAACTAGCGATGCAAGGAATGTTAGTCCAAACAAGCGGACATTATCCATGACCGACACGTTGTTACCCATCTTTACCTTGGCAAGTTTCATCCAGACTTCACCGAATACACTGCGTGAATACCAAATTGCGCCCACAACCATACTTGATACACCTGCTAGCAGTACTGCCAGATAGTTAATGTCGACTTCCATGATCTCTCCTTTTGTTAAGTAAGCTCATTATATGCCTAATAATAAATAAAAGCACGACTAAGTTGCCTATTAGTTATGACTATCGGTACGATAAGGTTCTGCTGCCTGCATGTAATTGTAGGCGGGAGTATATCGTCGTGCACGTATCTCATCAATTGCTGATAGACAAAAATATGTAAAGGCGATCTGTCGACGAAGAGTCGCGAGTCGTGCAGGGTCGGCATTCCCCCATCGACTCCTTTCGGATTGGAGTTTATAAAGTTCGTCCAATAAGATGACCTCTTGGCCATTACGTTCAATCTCGTTATCTGCGTCTAATTCTTCGATAAAGCCGTGGTCGTTTTCTGGATGTGACATGATTAGATATCATAGTACACCAACAGTATAGCTATGCAAAGAAATCTAACTGCCAATATTCAAGATATTACCGTCAGGATCTTTGAACCAGGCTGCCTTTTGGGGCCCGATCGTATATACATAGCCGTTAACATCCGCATCTGGAATGTCATATTGCTCGAATATGACCCCTTTTGCCTGTAGATCCTCGACCATTTGTTCGATGTTTTCAACGTCCCATGCGGCCGAGGTTGCTTGATTAGTACCAGCTGATGGTGCTTGATAAACGAATACTTTACCCGTTCCGCTTTCGTACATGCAACCTGCGTCGTTTTCATCGACAAGATGTAGCCCTAAGGTGTCTTGATAAAACTCTTTAGCCAGCTGCGAATCGCGTACGGCGATCGTAGCAAATACCGTTGAATCTCCTAACATGATTGACCTCCTCTTTATGTACTTATTATAGTCCTTATGGCTGTGAAGTAGTTGAGAATGTGCGGAAGTGGGTATATTATAAAAATATGAGCAACACACCAAGCAAGCTGTGGTTCAAACGCCGCCGATACGGTTGGGGCTGGACTCCTGTGACGTGGCAAGGCTGGCTGAGTGTGGTTATCTTTTTAGCAATCGTGGCGTCATGTGTCTTTACACTACCATTTAAACCACACGAGCCTACGAGTGGTCAGATTCTATTAGCCTTGATGTACATTGGCAGCGCGATCCTTATCCTCATTGGCGTATCTTATCTAAAAGGCCCATCACCGAAGTTTCGCTGGGGTAAGAAATCTACCGACAACCCTGACGAAGATTTGTAAACCTGGTATAGTATACCTAACACCGAGACGACATGAAAGTGAGGTGTGTGATGCCCGCAACTATACGGACAGGTCAAAGTGGCCAGTTAGATGGCCTAAATCCTCTCCCTGACGAAGTTGTCGAGAGTATTTGCAATGTTAATGCTCTCAGGACAGTACTTAGTTGGTACGGTATTTGTGATAAACCCGCAAAAGATCCGTCTGATTACTACACCATCTAACCCGTTCCACAGAAGTAAGAGCCTCGCTCCTTCACCGGAGCGGGCTTTTGCTTTATATAACAAAAACTCCTCTGTAGTAGAGGAGTTTTTGAGTGTAAAGCGGTATTAACGCTTTGAGTATTGTTCGCGCTTACGTGCACCACGAAGGCCGTACTTCTTGCGTTCTTTTTCGCGAGGATCGCGGCGCAGGAATTCAGCTTTCTTTAGTGTTGAACGTAGGTCAGCGTGACCAACAGTTAGGGCTTTGGCGATAGCAAGTTTAATTGCATCAACCTGACCAGCAAGACCGCCACCTTTAACCTTGATTGTTACATCAAAATCTTTTTGTTTCGCAACAAGTGCGAGTGGGTCGGTGATTTCAGCCACCATAGTCTTGTTGTCTGAAAAATATTCAGCTGCTGGTTTGTCATTGATAGTCACATTACCCTTACCAGCGTACAAACGTGCGCGGGCAGTAGCAGATTTGCGACGACCAAGACCGTAGAAGTATTTACCTTCAGCCATAATTATTTAACCTCAACTTTCTCTGGAGTTTGTGCGGTGTGAGTGTGATCGCTACCAGCAAAAACGCGCAGACGAGCCATACGGTCAGCAGCCAATTTGTTCTTTGGCAACATGCCCTTTACGGCAGCTTCGATAATTCGTTCTGGGTACTTTTCACGGCGCTCACGTAGTGTTTCATCGTAAATACCACCTGGGAAACCACTGTGACGGTAGTAGACTTTGCCTTCTTCCTTGTCACCGGTAACAACAGTGTTCTTTGCGTTGATAACAACTACATAGTCACCACCATCCATGTGTGGGGTGTACGTAGGTTTGTATTTACCAATTAGGTGCTTGGCGATAACTGTAGCGACGCGACCAAGTGGTGCTTCGCTGGCATCGATCAAGATCCAACGGCGAGAAATCTCGCTTGGTTTTTGTGAATACGTTTTAGCATTAACTACCATTACGCTTTCACCTCCTCTTTAGGCGCAGCTTTCAGTTCGTCAACAAACTCAATTGTTGCCATCTGAGCGCCATCACCAACACGGAGACGTGTGCGCTGAACGCGTACGTGACCGCTGGTGCGACCTGTTAGCTGAGGTGCAATTTCGTCAACTAGTTTGAATGCAGCTGCCTGTGTAGACAATGCGGCAATCACTTGGCGACGGTTATGCAAATCACCTTTTTTAGCTTTTGTAATAATCTTTTCAATGTAACGCACTAGCTCTTTTGCCTTTGGCAACGTCGTCTCGATCTTGTGGTGCAAGACAAGGCTGGTTGCAAGGCCCTTGAGCAATGCGCGGCGCTGATCGCGTTCGCGACCGAATTTGCGCCCTTTGTATCCGTGTCGATGCATTAGAGTTCAAGCTCCGCTAGTTTATCTTTTACTTCATCAAGTGCTTTAGAACCAAAGCCCTTTAGTTCGCGCAAATCTTGTTCGCTAAGTGTCACGAGGTCGTGAACTGTACGAATGTCATTGTTGATAAGCGCGTTTGCTGTACGAGCAGTCAAATTAAGCTCTTCAATTGAAGTGTTTAATTCGCTTACTTCGTCTTCGTTTGTCTGACCAAGTGCAGGTGCAGATTCAACAGTTGTCGAGCCAGCAAGTGCAGTGTATTGGTTAACAAGAACAGCAGCTGCTTCTTCGAAAGCTTCACGTGGTGACAATGTGCCATCAGTATCAACTGTCAAAAGAAGTTTATCGAGGTTAGTTTCTTGACCAACACGTGTGCTGTCAACTTTGTAACGTACACGTAGTACTGGGCTGAATACAGCATCAAGTGCAATCATATCGCTGTGCAAACGATCTTCGCTTGACTCTTCGATAGTGCGGTAACCGCGGCCAGCTTCAACTACCAAGTCAATCAATACTGATTTCTTTGGATCGTCGATAGTCGCAATAACCTGATTTTTGTTGATGACTTCAACGTCAGCAGTTGTTTTGATATCACCGGCAGTGATAACACCTGCGCCTTTTTTCTCAAGGCGTAGTTCAACAGGCTGGTCGCTGTGTACTTTTAGACGTACGTTTTTAAGGTTAAGCATGATGTCAACAACATCTTCTTTAACACCAGCAACGGTGGTAAATTCGTGTGTTGCACCTTCGATGCGGAAAGCAACGATTGCAGCGCCTTCGATGCTAGAAAGCAAAACGCGGCGAAGGCTGTTTCCAAGGGTGTTACCGTAGCCAGCGTGCAATGGTTCGATAACGAACGTTGCGCTAGTTGCGCTGTGCTCATCGATGCTCGCAAGTGCTGGGTTATGAATTACTTTTGTCATTTGTTTCTCTCCTTACCCTTTAACGTGAGTAGTACTCAACGATTAGCTGCTCATTAATTTCGGCTTCTGCTTCTTCACGCTTAGGAAGACCAGTAACATCGATTTTCAGTTTCTTCACATCGCTTTTTAACCAGCTAAGTGGAGCTTGGACCGAGTCATTAACAACGTTATCAATCTGAGTAAAGTAACCAGATTTAGTGCTTTTTGGACGTACGACGATCTCATCACCAGCTTTTAGGCGGATTGATGGGATGTCAACGCGACGACCGTTCAACATAAAGTGACCGTGGCCAACTAATTGACGAGCAGCACGACGGCTAGTAGCAAAACCAGCGCGGTATACAGCGTTATCGAGGCGTAGTTCTAGGAACTGCAAGAGCAACTCACCAGGAAGGATACCTGCACCACTTGCGCGGTCGGCTTCGTTCATTAGGCGTGCGAATTGCTTTTCAAGAAGACCGTAAGTACGGCGAACTTTCTGCTTTTCACGGAGTTGGATTGCGTAAAGGCTTTGTTTGCCCTGGCGACCATGAGCGTGCTGACCTGGAATACCAGATTTTTTAGCCATGATCTTGTGCGCCTTTGGATGAAGGGCGTAGCCTTCGCGGCGGCTTTGTTTGACAATTGGAGAAGTATCTCGTGCCATATTAAGCCCTTCGTGCCTTTCGAGGACGAACGCCACCATGAGGTACGCCAGTCACATCTTTAATACTATCAACGGTAATTTCAAAACCACCGAGTGCGCGGACTGCAGCATCACGGCCCAGACCTACGCCCTTGATAAAGACATCGACAGCGCTTAGGCCATATTGACCCTTAACTGCTTCTGCGGCTTTCTCAGCGGCTACCTGTGCAGCGTATGCAGTGCCCTTTTTGCTTCCACGGAAGCCACAAGCGCCTGCACTTGCTGCTGCAAGTACGTTACCTTTTTTATCTGTGAACGTAATAATCGTGTTATTAAACGTTGCTTGAACATGCAGCTGACCAGAAGGAACTGATCGGCGCTGCTTCTTACGAGTTGTCGTTTTTGCATCTGCCATAATCTATATTCCTTTCTACGTCTTAGACGCTGCCTTCTTTTGTGTACCGCCCACAGCCACTGATTTACCCTTACGAGTTCGTGCGTTCGTACGGGTACGTTGACCGTTTACTGGAAGTCCTGCTTTGTGTCGCAATCCGCGATACGCATTCACATCCTTCAGACGCTTAATGTTATTTGTTACCAAGCGCTGTAGGTCGCCTTCGACGTGATAATCGGTATCGATAATCTCGCGAATACGTTGTTCTTCAGCCTCGGTGAGATCTTTCACCCGAGTGGTCGGCTCAACTTTAGCCGCCGCAAGGATGGTCGATGCGAAGTGTGGACCAATGCCGTATACATACGTCAATGCGATCTGCACTTGCTTTTCTGATGGGATTACAATCCCAGCAATTCGAGCCATGCTTAACCCTGCCTTTGCTTATTACGTTTCTTTAGTTTATTGATGACATATAGTTTACCTTTACGGCGAACCAGTTGGTCATCAGGACTGATTTTTTTGACACTCGCACGAACTTTCATGAGCGCTACAAACTCCAGTTTTCCTTTAAATTTAATCTCTCATGCGGAAACTGATTCTGCCCTTAGTAAGATCGTAAGGGGTCAACTCAACTTCCACATTATCGCCTGGTACAAGTCGGATATAGTGCTTGCGCATTTTACCTGAAATGTGGGCAATAATCGTATGGCCATTCTCAAGTTCCACCTTAAATTGAGTATTAGGCAGTGCTTCCACTACCTTTCCTTGCAATTTAATTACTTCCTTTTGACTAGCCATAAGTTACAGTAGTAGATTATACACCAAACTAGGGCGTGCGTAAAGCACTTTTAGATATATTCCGTATAAGCGCAAGCTGATAGGAACGTCTGAATAGTACTATTGTATCGAATCGTGCATATTCGTCAAGTTAATTGTACTACCCGTGAAAAATTAAAAAGGGTTGCACGGGAGCGGTAATTAAACCATTCCCGTGCAACCCCGTAAACAGAGTTAGATGTATTTAGGACGCATGCGTACACTGTTGATGATGACCTCTTTCTTATCAAGGTCACACCTCAGAGTGAACGAGTATCCTAGCGAATGCACACGCATCATCGTTGCGATTCGATAATCCATCAGCTTAATGCGCTTATTGTGCAAGGTCACAACTACAAAAGTGTCCTCGATAGTGCCGATTACCGCGCCAACAAGCCATTGCTCGAGTGTCTGTTCAGTTTCGTGATGGATGCGCGACATAAAATGATCGCTCGCAAATTGTCGCGTACACTGTGACAGGATTGTATTACACCTATCAAAGTATTCTTGAATCGCAGCGTAGCGAAGCTCTCGCTTGATTATGCAGAAGAAAGTGATCAGCTTCCGTACGGCCGCCTGCCGGTCTTCCTCTGGCGCGTACTTATCCGATGCAATTTCGGTTGCTTGGATTAGATCTTCGGCCATAGTTATCATTTTTCACCCCCTGAAGGTTGTTCAAGACTCGATACTTTCAACAAGTTCGAGCGCTTTTTCTCGACTGAATTTCTGCATCATGTACAACACAACATCACCATGCTCGATCTTTGCGTAGGCGCCGTAGCTATGCATAGCATTGATGTATGCTTTGCACATATATTTCGCAATCTCCTCTTCGGTGTAATAGGCTTCTAATCCTTTAACACGGAGAACATTGCTTAGTGCGGTAATCTCCGATGCACTTGCGAGCGTCGGAAACCTGTTTACCATGGCACGAACGAACTCTGTGTGATCGGAGCTTGGTCGTGAATACTCGCCAACCTCGCTAACCGTTTTCTTTACAAACGACTGCAAGGTACAATGCAGATGCCCATCTACGAGCAGTTCCATCATAACTTTTTGGTCGGCGTCAATAAGCCGCCAATCGTCTGTGCGGCGCACGGCCTCGTCATAGGTCCGCAGCAAATCAAATGCAACGTTCTTTTTAGGACGACGTGGCTTGATTTTAACACCTCCTACGAGGCGGCGTTCAAACTGCGCAAGCCTGTCAAATGATCTAGGCATAATTTACTTCTCTCTGTTTTTGTAGGTACTCCAGTCGCTCAACATCATTCGACGGAGTTAGTATGGTTGATCGTAATTATAACATATTTGCCGCTTTTGTACAAAATAAAACACCGCCAAAGCTACTCGTCATCCATAGCATCACTGCCTTGAATAATTGATTGAGTAGCCTTGACGGCTTGTTGTTTTAAAAGAAAGAAGTGAGAAATGCAAAATCTGCTCGCTTACTCTTGATGCGCCGTTGTTGGCGAGCCTGGAGAGTATTGCATTTCTGTATTTGCTGCTGCAGTGCATCCTGATCACGTTTAATATCGTGATCGTGGCTTCGGATCTCTTTTTCGAGAGCCGTCCTGTTCTCCCTGGAGAATGGGCCATGAAGCTCCATACCGCAACGAGGAAGGTCAAACTTCGCCAATTGGTTCAGTCGATCATCTTGATCGGACTGTTCCATCCGGAGACGTTTGGCAATCTCATCGCATGTCTTTTGCTCACGATCCAGCTTTGCCTTGCCGTGAAACGCGAACATCATTGTTCCTTTCAATAAAACATCCACCACTTTCGCGGCGGATGGAGGATTCGTCGTGTACTAAGTGTTGGACCACATATTGTTATAT
>CAMLED010000020.1 GCA_946479115.1 uncultured Candidatus Saccharibacteria bacterium
TTCGTTGCAATATAAGTGAAACTCGGCATGATTATTCCTTGGTCACACGAAGAACTTCTTCAATTGTAGTGTTGCCGCGTAGAGCTTTGATGAGGCCATCGGTCTGCATAGTGACCATACCTTCGGTAATAGCAATATCTTGGATTTGGTTACTGGTTGCGTTGCTGATAATCAGTTTTTGAACGCCAAGTGAGTTACCTAATACCTCGTAAATACCAATACGACCTCTGTAGCCAGTGTGGCTACATTCGTCACAGCCATCTGTCGATGCTTTCCATAGGGTCTTTATGGTTGTAGTGTCGGTACTCGGTTCAACATCTTGTCCAATACCTTGTTCGGCTGCTTTAGTTTCAAGTGAGTGGATATAATCGAATTTTTTATCATCAGGCAGGTTAAACAAACGGATAACGGTTGCGATCTCGTCTGCTGACGGTTCGTAGTGCTCGCGGCAGTTTGTACATAAACGACGCACAAGACGCTGACCGACGACGGCTTTGACGGTACTAGCGATCAAGAATGGCTCAATACCCATATCGAGTAGACGCGGCAATGTTGTGGCGGCGTTATTGGTGTGCAGAGTACTAAACACAAGGTGACCTGTCAGGGCAGCTTGCACGCCTAAGTTGGCGGTTTCGCCATCACGGATCTCACCGACCATGATAATGTTTGGATCTTGACGGAGAAGTGCACGGAGTCCAGACGCAAAGGTCATACCAGCCTTGGCATTTGTCTGCGTTTGGTTAACGCCGGGGATTTTATATTCGACCGGATCCTCGATAGTCGAAATATTGACGTCAGGTGTATTAAGAAGTGTCAGGATACTAAACAAACTGGTTGACTTACCAGATCCTGTCGGTCCCGTCACTAGGATCATACCGTTTGGCTCGGTGAGGGCAACGTTAATGACCTCGAGTGAATGTCCCCAGTAGCCAAGGTCTTGTAGGGTAACGGCCTGGTTTGACTCATCCAAAATACGCATGACGACTTTTTCACCATCAGCAATCGGCAGGGTACTGACACGAAGGGCATATTGCTTACCGGCAACCTTGATCTTGAAACGACCATCCTGTGGGACGCGGCGTTCGTCAATTTTGAGGTTAGACAAGATCTTGATACGACTGACGAGCGCGCCCACAACATTGCGTGGTAAGCGGTTTACTTCCTTAAGAACACCGTCGATACGGTAACGGATTTGGACAAATTCTTCACGTGGCTCAATGTGAATATCGCTGGCGTTGCTACGGATGGCATACTCTAGCAATAGATTGATGGTTTGAGCAATTGGTGAATCTTCGGCGATGTCAGATTCATTAGTGACCTGATCACCATCGGCTTGATCTTCACGCTGGATATCGATAACTTCATTTAGCTCTTCGTTAACGTCACCGCGGTAATTTTCGAGGCAGGCGAGAATATTGCTGCGGGTCGCAATGTAGATCTTGGTGTTTTCGCCGATTTCTTTTTGAATAAAGCTAACTGCCTGGACATCATCAGGGTCATCCATGGCAAGGTTCATGGCACCGTCTTCGTCAATGCTAAATAGCACTGCGTTATATTGACGAGCAATACGTTCTGGGATGCGGTTTAAGACTTCGGGCTTAATATCGTCCGGTTTGATTTCGATGTAGGGAATGTGTGCGTAGTCGCCAAAGGTCTGGGCGAGGGTCTGCTCGGTCATTAACTGGTTGTTGATGACAATATCTTGGAGAGGGCGCCTTGAACGAACACCTTCTTCTTTGATGGTTTCGATCTGCTCTTTAGTAGCCACACCACTGCGCGCGAGCAATTTTTCGATGGTGACATCTGAAATACGCATACTGCTTGTGCTCTATTGTACGCGATATAGAATGAAAGCACCAGAACTTTCATGGTTCTTTTGACTAGGGCTGACTATCGGGTGGTGATATACTAGAACACGATGATTATAGAGGTCGCAAGCGAAATAGAAATGAAACTGTTTGGTGCCAAGCTTGGCAGCCTTCTTAAGGGCGGTGAATGTATCGAACTGGTTGGTGATGTTGGTGCAGGCAAGACGACCCTCGTCAAGGGAATTGCGCAGGGTCTAGAGATTGAAGAGACGATCCAAAGCCCTAGCTTTACGATTAGCCGCGTTTACGATACGCCTCATGAACTGCGTTTGGCGCATTATGATTTTTATCGCCTGCACGATGCGGGTATTATGGCCGATGAGCTTCGTGAAGCGTCCCAAGATTCTCGGACCATCACTATTATCGAGTGGGCGGGTATTGTCAGTGGCGTCTTGCCCGATGATCATATTACCGTGACAATTACTACTACTGCCGAATCAGAGCGTCAACTAGAGTTAAGGGGATATGGTCAAAATAGTAATGAACTACTGGAGCAATTGGCATGATTATTTTACTTGATACATCGACACCAGTATGTCGTCTGACATTGGTTAATGGTGACGAGCGCATACATAATGAATGGCAAGCCGACCGAACGTTAGCCAAACATTTGCTACGGTATCTTCATGACCAACTTGCCCAGCAGGGCAAGAGCTTTACTGATGTAACAGGCATCGGTGTTTTTCAAGGTCCAGGCAGCTTCACGGGTCTTCGGATTGGTATGACAGTACTAAATACAATTGCTGATGCACAAGCTATCCCCATTGTTGGTACACAAGGTGAGGATTGGCAAAACGAAGCCTTGGTTCGTCTTGAGGCGGGTAAGAATGACCAAATGATTTTGCCGTTTTACGGAAGTGAAGCGCATATTACTACGCCGCGTAAGTAGACAATGACCTGCTTGATACTATAAAATTAAAACAATTATTCAAAAATAGGGGGCTGATGAAACAACGCGGATTTACGATCGTCGAACTGCTGATTGTTATTGTTGTGATTGGTATTCTGGCTGCGATTACTATGGTGGCCTATAACAGTGTTCAAGGGCGTGCGAGAGATAGTACGCGCGTCAGTGATATGGCGACTATCCGTAAGGCCCTCGAGATGTATAAGGTTGCTAATGGTCAGTATCCCGAGGAGAATGCGGCAAGTTGGGAATATAGCACCACCGATCCTCAAAACTTTTTATCGGCGCTAAAACCATATCTAAGCAAAATTCCTGTTGATCCAGTCAATGACGCAAATAACTTTTATTATTACTATTTGTACGATGCTGGCTCGGCAGCATGGGGTGTGACCTGTGCAGTGGGACGAGGAAAGTTTTATGTTCTTGGGGCATGGGGACTTGATTCAAATAATGGTATAACAGTATCTCCAGGTTGGAATTGTGAGAATGGCACAACAGTACCAACAAATTCATCGTGGGTTCCTACTGGGGCACGCGCCGTTTGGGGTTCGTTTACGAATTAGTCTGATTTTTTATGCTTGCCGCAGTGCTGTAAAGAGCGCTACAATAAAAGGAGTCTACTAAGACTTTTGATGAAACTTTTTTGAAACCTCCAGCGCCAGACAGTATTTGTTGGCTTGATACTACAATTCGATCCAGAGCCGGGTAGCTGAGAGAAAGGAATTACTATGATAGAGGGAATTATTGCCGCAATTCTTGGGGCTATTTTTGGCATCGGTGGAACCGTTGTCTATGAGAAACGACGATTGACTGAAGGCAAAAATAAAGCCGAAAAAGAGATTGCTAGTGCCGCCGCAAAAGCTGGTGAGATCGTTCTTAAAGCAAAAGACGAAGCCTTGCAGCTAGAGAACGAGCGTCGCCGTGAGTGGAAGAAAACAGAGAATCGTTTGGCTGATCGTGAAAGCTTGCTCGATAGTAAATTAGACCAACTGGATAAGCGTGCGGAAAAGTTGCGTGCTCAGGAAGACGAAGTTGAAGAGTTGAAAAATGAAATTCGCACAATTCGTACTCGTCAGCAAGAAAAGCTTGAAAAAATTGCCGGTTTGAAAAAGAGTGACGCGGCTGAAAAACTGATGCAAATGACTGAGCGAGATATCAAAAATGATTTGATTGGTTTGGTTAATAAATTGCAGCATGATGCTATGGAAGACGCCGAAGAACGTGCCCAGACTATCTTGGTGACAGCTATGGAACGCATGTCGAGCGAAGTCACCGCTGAGCGCACCGTGACTGCAGTAAAACTGACGGACGATGAAATGAAGGGTCGTATTATTGGTAAAGAAGGCCGCAATATTCAGGCGTTACAGCGCGCGACTGGCGTCGATATTTTGGTTGATGATACGCCGGGCATGATCATTCTGAGTTCGTTTGACCCGATCCGCCGTCAAATTGCTCGTCTGTCACTTGAGATGTTGATGAAAGACGGACGCATTCACCCGGCTCGTATTGAAGAAGTCGTGGCGAAGGCTGAAAAAGAGATCGAAAAAGAGATCGCTCGCGCCGGTGAAGACGCTGCACGTGAAGTTGGTGTCGTCGGTATTCCAAAAGAAATGCTGCGCCTATTAGGTGAGCTGAAATTCCGTACTAGTTATGGCCAGAATGTTCTGATGCATAGTACTGAAATGGCACATATGGCCGGTTTGATTGCTGAGGAAATTGGTGCTGATGTTCGCATTACTAAGATTGCCACGTTGCTTCACGATGTCGGCAAGGCAGTAACGCACAAAATCGAGGGTAAACATCACCACATCGGTGCTGAACTGGCCAGTAAATATGGCATGGACGAGCGTATCGTGCACGCTATTCAGGCGCACCATGATGATATCGAGGCAACAACACCAGAGGCACTGATTGTCCGTGTTTGTGACGCGCTTTCAGCTGCTCGTCCTGGTGCTCGTAATATTAGTGCCGAGAACTTTACTGAACGTATGCGTGATCTTGAAAACGTCGCTATGAGCTTTAAGGGTATCGATAAAGCCTACGCCATTAGTGCTGGACGTGAAGTCCGCGTGATTGTCAGTCCGAAAAATGTTGATGATCTGAGCGCAATTAAACTGGCTCGTGACATTGCTGTCAAAATTGAAAGCACAATGCAATATCCAGGGACGATTAAGGTCAACGTTATCCGCGAAACGCGTGCAATCGAATTTGCCAAGTAACGCATGACGCATAAATATTCTATGAAAGAGCGCTTTGCATGGTTAAAGACGATGGATGCTCGCGTTGGTAGCGCGTCTGTCATCCTAGAGGACGAAGATGGCCAGGCATTAATCGTTAAAGCAAACTATAAGTCGTACTGGACATTTCCTGGTGGCATCATCGATAAAGGTGAGACACCCAAAGAGGCAGCTATTCGCGAAGTGCGCGAGGAGGTCGGGCTTACTATCGATCCTGCAACAGTAACGTTTGCATGGGTGGCAAGTCGTTCAAGCCATGTTGCGCAGACACTGCAGTTTGTGTTTAAGGCTAAGTTACCAGCGTCGGCCATTGATCATATTAAAATGCAATCGAGTGAAATAGAAGATTGGCGTTTTGTGTCTAAGGATGATGTCCTTAGCGAAGATATACATTATGCCAAAGCCGTTGATTTATGGGCACGCGATTTTAGCGATGGGTATACTGAACAGACATTTGCAATCGTTTAGATTTGTTTTCTTTCAACTAATAGCATCACAGTATTGACAATTCGCATAGGCTAGCTCATTATATGGGCAACAACTATGGGGAGATAGAGGTGATGTCACAGCATAGAATGGAATCTACGTTAGTAGGAGGGTTTGAGGCAACTCTACCTGTAAGCACGGAGACACAAAGGCAGCTTGGATATACGGCGCTTGAGGGCCTGACACTAGCGGTGCCAGTAGAATCGCATCCACTAGTAAACATCGAGCAGAATTTAAAACACGCTATTGTTGGCCAAGACGATGCTATCGATAGCATCATGAGTGCACTGAACCGCGAAAAATTCCGTAATCCGAATCGTCCATATGCCAACTTACTTTTTCTTGGCCCAACAGGAGTCGGCAAAAGTGAGACTGCCAAAGAGTTAGCCACACAGTTGCATGAAGGCGACAGCGGCTTCTTGAAAATTGACTGTTCGCTGTTTAGCCATGGTCATGAAGTATCGGCACTGCTCGGCTCGCCTCCAGGCTTTGTTGGCCGCGAGCAGGAACCAATACTTGATCCACGAATTATCGAGCAAGAAAAAAGTGTTATCATGTTCGACGAAGTTGAAAAAGGTTCACAGCAATTGTGGGACCTGTTGCTTCAAATTATGGATGACGGCGAAGTATCTTTGCTGAGCGGTTCACGCAAAGTGTCGTTTAGGAATAGCATTATTATTATGACAAGCAACCTTGGCTCACATGAGATGACTGAGTTGCTTGGTCGAAAGAACGTTGGATTCCGCGCGGCTCAAACCGAACACGTTGCCACCACTAGTCAAGAAATGGACACGGTTGTTAATAACGCGCTACGTCAGCATTTTAGGCCGGAATTTGTTAACCGTTTCGATCGCAAGATTATCTTTAAGCCCCATGATGACGACCAAATGAGTGAAGTCTTGGACCGATACGTTGAAAAAGCGAATGATCGCTACAAAGAGCTGGGTGTGCGTTTATCGTTGTCGCCTACTCTGCGCGATGAAATGGTGGCCGGCAACTCTCAGCGCAAAATGTTTGGCGTTCGTCCTGTTTTACGTGACTATGACCACGTAGTTGAAAGCGAGCTCGCTACCTATGTAAACGCAGGGAGTATTCCACAGGGTAGCGATGTGATTGCGATGTCACCAAACGAGCTACCGCAGGAGCAGGCGCGTCCATCGGGTGTAAATTTCTATTACAAAATTAACCCCGAGCTTATGGAGCATCTTGAGATGCGGGAGCGCCAAGCGGCAGCAGCACGAGCGGCTGTCCAGGAACAAGCAGACCTTCAGCCGGATCAACCATCAAAAGAGCTTGTTCCGATAGATTATGGCGAATAAGTAGGTAGTGGCGCAGAACGCGTGGTGAGTTGTCGTTATAGTATATTTATGGTATAGTCTTAACACTTATGACAGAGGTAATGGACACAGGTGATACAGCGGCTTTTTCTGATAACCTTGTTCTTGATGACCATAAATTATATACATCAGAATCTTTGCATCCAATTCCGGTTAAATACATTCATGATCGTATTGCGCCGCGTGCTAAAAAGATTGAAATGGCACCCACACCTCGCATTGAGGATTTAGATAAAGCGTATAGCAACCGAAGAATTAAGTATGCTCGAGCTGTTCTCGATTACTTGACTCGGCATGTACCCTATTTTTACTCACCACGTCAGAATCGCATCGCTCTGAATCAACTGGCACATCCTATACAGCAGCAACTAGCCATAGAACAGTATGGCGGCACTATGCCTAGCGAATTGCCCAAAGAAATCGAAGCAATTTACGGCTATGGTGCCGAGCAGTTGAAATTTTTACTCGACCAAGAAGCGAGCATTCATAATCCACACATCCACGCAAATGTTGAAGGTGGCTTGTCCGAACTAACTGTTTTTCTTTTGGCTACGCGCCATTTAACTGGTGAAGTGAGCGACCCATATTATATTGTGCCAAGTACGGAAGCTGAAGATAACGGTCCAGTGACACCGGAGGGTGTGCACCATGGATTTGATTTCAAGGTTATTCGTCGTCATGATGGCATACAGATTCCACTACAGGTAAAAACTAGTCCTGTCCGCACTGTACCGTATGTGGATGATATTTTGGTGGTGTCTGTAGCTGATTTAGTCCAAGATCGTACGAATGCCCGCACAGTTACACCTACGCCACTTACGCTCGCAAGGTCAATATATTTTGAAATTGAGGGCGCACAAAATTATGACGAGAAATTAATTACTATGGCCGAGCAACGTCTACTAACAGCATTTGATAGCTACACGCCATCTGCACGTTAATTAGTTGTGCAGATACTTAACGCCGATTCTTTTTATTCCGTTTGTGTGCAGGTTTCTTCTGAAGGCTCGCCTTGCCTTGAACCTTTTTCTTTTCTGTTTCGAGTTTCTTGTCACTCTCATCTTCGGCTTGAACCAATTCATCATCGCCGATCTTTAGATTTTCCATGAGTGCATCGAGTTTGATATTAACTGCTAAGCTGTCGCGGTTTTGCGTATTTTGAATAATAAACACCATCAAAAAAGTGATGATGGTCGTACTAGTATTAATGATGAGTTGCCAGGTGTCAGAGAACCCAAGGAGCGGGCCGCTAACACCCCATAGGATAAGAACCGCGATAGCTACGCTAAAGACCCATGGTCGGCCGAGTAGTGATGATGCGGTGCTTGCAAAGCGAGTGAAGAAGTCTTGGTCTTGTGAGCGTTTAGACATTGTGTACCTCCTATATCTATTTATATTGTGCGCTTATGGACAATTTCTGGCAAATTTACACCTAATATAAAAAGAGCCCGCATCACAACAGCGGCCTATATTATTTTTTAATAAACATGGTATAATAATACTTACTGAGTGACCACTCAGCGTATTATCGACAGCAGGAGGCAGGGATATGCTAGGCTGGAGTATTTATATTCATCGTGGTGGTACGATAGATGTGTCCAAGGACTATGCCAAAATAGAGGGTAGCGTAGTGCTTCTATCGACAGGCGCGATGCCAAATCTCTCTATTCTGGATTCAATATATGCCATGGGTCCATCTGTTCAAACGAAAGCTCAGGGTGGATATCCATCTATCTGGCAGGTGCCCGCAGGTGATCTTACGGAACTTCTGGAGGCACTCGACAACCGACGTACATCACCCTACGACAAGGTGCGCAATGCCCGAGCAACCATTCAAGGCCACAATATTCCAAGTGATGAGCTTGTGTACATTGAGGCCTGGGACCAGAGCTAGTCGATTCGCCACTCGCATTCGTGCGGGTGGCTTTTCAAAATAAGATATTCGACGCTAACTTCTACTTGTAGCCCCGCTCCCAAAAGGATGGCGGGGTTTTCGATTTTGCAATGATAATTTTTGTTCAAAGTGAAAGGAAGGCGGGCGCTGCGCTTCCTATTTCCGCTTGTTTGTAAAAATATGTAAACACATTTTTGCTGCTCGGCGCTACACGAACCTTCGACTGTTTTTGCTTTGCAAAAAGTCGAAGAACCCAGCACTTACTGCGAGCCATATAAAAAAGACTATCCAAGGACAGTCTGTTTTATATGGTCGGGAAGAAGTAACTTATCTCAAACTTTTCTGGTAATAGAAGCGATTGGGCAAATGTCAGCTCGTATTAAATCTCTCTCTGGTTATGATGATGGAAAGCTTTTATACATCAGGTTATAGTAAGGCTAGATGAAAATAGAAAAATTGCTGCCGACTTTGATGGCAAATTCAGAAATTAACAAGCTCGTAGTGTCCCTTTCGAGTGCTATTCAAAGCCGCAATACAGCTCCGATGCGTCTAATGCAGATGTATTCAGGGAGAGCTATTGATGGTGACCAGTTGACGCAAGACTATTCAAGGTTATTGGGGCTGATTATGCCTATACTTGAGCAAATCGATTTCTCCGATGTGTCTGCAATTGAAAAAAATAAAAATTACCGTGCACTTAATAATGCTTTGTGGTTTGCTGAAAGCAGGGATGGTGGCGGAGTACGTCTCAGTTTATTAAATCAGTATGTAGTTGCGATACTTTTAGAAGACGTTGCTCCAAAAATAGATGAATATGTAGATGCAGTACTAGATGTTAGCCTGTATAACGAACTTAATATTGCTTTCGATGATAATCTTCTCGTTGATATCTCAACAGACGATTACGATTTGAGAAAACACGGCCTAGTTATAAAAGGCGAAAGGCTTGTGTACCCTCATCAGTTTATGCGTAGATATTATCGTGCAAATTTTGTAGATTTACTTTCAATATTATCCCACTGTAAAAAAATAAATCTTAGCGTCAAGGTTCGCCTAGACCCATTAAGGGGATACTGTGAGCCACGATTTTACCACGCAATTATGGAGGCAGACCATTGGCACGGAAAGCCATTCTCGGACGAGATATTAATGAGTAAAGATAAGACGGAGACGCTTACGTTTCATACGACCTACGACAATCAAAGGGCGTCTTCTTATCCAGTAAAGTACACAATTTTTAGAAGTTCGATGATGGATTACGATAAAGGTCTTCGGCAGTTTTTCGTGGAAGAATACACTCCATCGGTGCTAGAGGCGGATTCAATCTCCGATTTAGCACCGGGCTTTGGAGAGAAATATTGCATACAAAAGTTTGCCCACTTTGTTTATGATCAGGTGAAACAGCAATTTACGCATATCGATGGTGCTACTAGAACGTTCAGTATTGATGAATATGCTGAAATTGAATCAATAGTAGCTAAGGGTCAAGATCCCGGCTCGAAAATTGGTACTAGGGACAAATTGTTTCTGGTCGAGGGCGAAATTGAAAAAGACCTGGTATTTAGTCTCTTGTATGAATACTTCAGGTACAACCCTCACTTGGAAGAATATTATGCACATACAGTCAGCGGTATTACTGAATATTAACTGTGAAAAAGTGGTATAGTATACATTAATAGTACAAGTGTTGTAATTTGGAGGCGAATTCAATGGACAATCTTTTTGGGACAAATTCTGCGAACAGTAAAAAGCGAGTCTTTATTGCATTCGCAAGTGAAGATGCAACTATGCGAAGTTTTATGACTGGGCAGAAGGTGAATTCGCGAACACCAGTTGAATTTATTGATATGTCAGTGAAAGAGCCATACCCTCAAGCTGAGTGGAAGGATAAAGTGCGAACACGAATCAAGGGTAGTGCAGGTGTAATTGTGTTACTAACTAAAAACACTCAAAACGCCACAGGCTTGCACTATGAGGTAAATACGGCAATCGCTGAAGGAAAACCTATTAGGGGTATTCACGTATACAAAGCCGACACTTACGTCCCAGACTGTATGAAGGGTCAGAAGACAATTGGTTGGGACTGGGATGATATCACCGCTTTCGTGGACAGTATATGAGCAAAAAGCTTTCAAGTGACGAAATCCTGAAGCTGTACCAGCTTGCGGTAGATCTTGCGGACAAAACATCTTCACGACGCTTGTTAGCTAATTCCTTTTTCCTTACGCTTCAGGGCGTGCTGCTTACTGGTACTGGGTTATTTATTAAAAGCCAGAACGAAATTAACGATACTGGATACGTGTCGATTGTTATATTTGCTGTATTAGGAATTATTCTCTGCATAGCTTGGTTACTGACAATTAAGAGTTATCGTGATTTAAACACCGCAAAGTTCGGAGTGATATTAAAAATTGAGGAAGACCTTCCGATAAAACTTTTCACTGACGAATGGAGCTTGCTTGAAACAGATGAATATATTGAGTGGAAGAAGAAAATCAAAGAAACTAAAAGTCTGCGAAAAGCATTTGTGTGGCTTCGTGAAAGGAAGGGATTCTACACGCCTCAGTCATCAGTAGAGAAATACATTCCTGTGACGATTACTATTGCGTATGCTGTAATGCTGATTATCGGAATTTGGGGGTTGTTGAGATGAATTACATACAAGAAGTTGCAAATGCCATTAGGGCAAATGTGTCACCTGATATCATTCCAGAAGACTCTGATGACCTATTTCGACTCTATGCTCTTCTTTTGCTATCCAAAAGAGAGAGTACTGGCTTAGAAGATATACATACAGCGTGGGCAACTTGGATGAGTGGAGTTAACCCTGAGCACGAATCTCTCAGGCCCTTCAGCGAGTTGTCTGAAGATGTGCAAAGCCAAGACAAGCCCTATCTAGATGCTGTATTAACTACACTGAAGGCTATAGATATCTCTTAGATTGTAGTTGATATAATTAAGCAATGAACGAACAGAAAGATACTAGCAAAATTCAGACTGCAATAGCTGTTGCCGAGGAACAGGCGGCTGAAAGAGTGGTGTCGGGCTTCCTAAGGTCTGTAAGTGTGTATCTTGCTGTAATAACTGCTCTAGTTGTTTTAGTGTCATACGGGGCTATAACGACATATTATGCCGGTTATTTCCGTTACTTCGGTATATCTATTTCAGATATTAACTTCTTTCCTTCTTTAGCGGATTTTGTAACAAGGGGTTCGGCTACTATATCTGCCATCCTGTTTGCGGTAGTCGCTACGCTACTGGGAATGATTTTGGTAAATTGGATGATTAAAGGCATAGCTAGTATCGGAGTGGCTAGTGAGAAGAAAAAAGGAAAATTTACGTGGTTGAAGAGCATTAACAGTAAGCCCGTGTTAAGTAGGGTAGAGATTAAAATTTTTCTAATCCTTGTATTTGTCGTACTTTCATTTAAACTTGTGTATTTTGATTCTGAAGAAATGGGATATTCGAGTGCCGAGTCTAAGAATACATTCTCCTCTTTTATCGGTAACGACGGCAGCCGTAAGGTATTGATTTACCAGAATGGTGGAGACGCAATCCTTAAGACGTACGACGATTCTGGCTGGTCTGAAGGCTATGAAGTACAAAGCCTATCGGGTAAGCAATACGAACAGTTTAAAAGTCGCTAAAGTGTGCAATTCTCCAAATGATTTCGAATTAATTGAGAGAAAATATCTTAAGCATTCTCTGTTCGATCAAACGGATATGCACGCTTACATTGATATAAGCAGGGCTATAGCTTATTTACGAATGGAGTTTGGCGAAACATTATACCGCAGAGGCGTTAGATGAGTTCAAGTCAAAGCTCGACAACTCCAAGGAGAAGTTGGCAAAGGTCATAGAGGCTATGGAGATATTGAGCGATGCACCGTTAAGTCTTGAAGAGTTTCTCGAACTTTACAAAAATACAGGGGAGATACTGCGGTTAACGAGCAGTATGACGCTTGCCGATGAAATTATCCGAGTGTTCTTCTCAAACATTACAATTCAAGCATCGTCATATGGTAAAACGGGCAAACAAAAACAGTGGTCGATAATCGATCACTGTCTTCGCGACCCATTCGATAAATTAGTCGAAAATGGTCAATATTCTGTATGGTCGGGGTGAAAGGACTCGAACCTTCGACCTCACGGTCCCAAACCGCGCGCGCTACCAACTGCGCCACACCCCGATAGGTGTTACCTGAGTGATTATAGCGTAAAATTAGCATAATTTCTAGTATGTTCTATCTGGTAGCTTTTTTTAACCAAAGGGGTTACGATGGTCTATATGATAGTCCCATTTTTGAAGCGTCTCTTTTTCATTAAAAAAGCACCTTGGACCGAGCGTCACTTTATTTTTATCCTCAT
>CAMLED010000021.1 GCA_946479115.1 uncultured Candidatus Saccharibacteria bacterium
TTGTCGTTGGGGCGAGTTCTGCTTTGTCAGAAGCTACGGCTACTGGCAAGGGGGATGGAGAGTTTAAGTTTGGCTGCGATTATCGCAGCTATACCCAAGACAAGGTGAAGGGCTTTCGAGGAGGTCAATGTACTCATACTGAGATGTATAAAACGGGCTATATTCAAGACTCGGTTAAGCAAGGTATTGAAGAATATCTTGCTAACACTTCGCGTCTACCTGTGCCACCTGGTCATATTGTCACATTGTTTAAGAAAATGACAATTACATACCCAGACGTATGGAGTGGGGCACAGGGTATGCCAGGGGAGGTTGAAAATATCGTCGATAATTCACAGTGCAATGATATAACCGCCAGATGTCCACACATATTCATACACAATCTTGACGTTGGATATAGCAAGACGACTTATGGAGCAGGTTTGCCGGTATCACTCGTGACACATGGGTGTGCAGAGTCGCTAAATCTTGATTCAACAAAAGTCTCTTTAACATCAAAAGGCGTGCTAAGAGCTAGCGGGGTTGAGATGCAGCACTATGAACAGGTCTGCTATCTCTCTGCGTCGGATATTAAGAAGGTGCAATATTGGTATAGCGATAAAAAGCAAGTATTGGTAATGGCCGCTGATTCTCCTACGGCGCAATTCTCTACTAAGATTCTTGAGTCTGTACTCGAGAATGCTACTTGGAAATAATGTAAAAATCAAAATCACTCATAATCCTGAGGAGCTGCCCCGGCTACATCTATCAAAGATGTAGCCGGGGCTTCTTTACTTATTATCTAAAATTCTTTTGCTATACTAGTACTAGATAATTAAAGCGAGGAACTATGTTTGATACCGACCCCTATGAATTAAAAATGACAAGCGCCCTAGAGCATTTTGAAGACGAGCTACACAAGGTTCGTACCGGCCGCTCACACCCAGGCATGCTTGAGGGTATCAAGGTAGAGGCCTACGGTGTGATGACACCGCTTAACCAGGTGTCGAACATTACTGCACCAGAACCGCAGCTTTTGCAGGTGACACCATTTGATCCAAGTAATTTGCAGGCAATCGCGGCTGCAATCCGCGCTGATCAATCACTAGGATTCAATCCAAGCGATGACGGTCGTGTTATTCGCGTGCCGGTGCCGCCGCTAACTGAAGAGCGACGCAAGCAGCTTGTAAAACAGACTGCCGACAAGGTAGAAGAAACTCGCATTGCACTTCGTAACATTCGCCAAGATGCATTGAAAGACGCCAAGCGTAAAAAGGATGCTAAAGAACTATCTGAAGACGACGAAAAGCGTGTCGAAAAAGAAATCGATCGTTTGATGAGCGATTACCAAAGTAAGATTGAAGCTATCTTTGCCGCTAAAGAGAAAGATATCTTGACTATCTAATGTCTGATGTAGTTCCGCGGCACATTGGCTATATCGTCGACGGAAATCGACGATGGGCGAAAGAGCGTGGGTTGCCAGCGTTTAAGGGCCACGCCGCTGGCTATAAAATCGTGCATAAGATTGCGCAGGCTAGCTTTGATGCTGGTGTTGAGTATGTCTCGCTATATATTTTTAGTACTGAAAACTGGAAACGCAGTCAGGATGAAGTAGGCAAGTTGATGAATATGGTGATCAAGGCGGCAGTCGATGATCTGCATATTTTTCAAGAGAATAACATCAAAGTAGTTATTTTGGGATCGCGCAATCAGTTAAGTCCTCAGGTGTTGAAGGCGGTTGAGAGCGTAGAGTCAAAGACGGCCGAAAATACAGGCGGCACATTAGCTATCTGTTTTAATTATGGCGGTCAGTTGGAAATTGCTGATGCGTGCAAAAAAATTGTTCAGTCGGGTGTCGACGCGAACGACATCACACCAGAATTGATAGCGCAGAATTTATACGCACCAGAGGTGCCCGCGATCGATATTGTCGTACGTACGAGTGGCGAACAGCGATTAAGTAACTTTATGTTGTGGCGATCTGCCTATAGTGAGCTTTTATTCTTGGATAAACTTTGGCCAGACATGACAAAAGACGATGTGACGTTTATACTAGAAGAATATTCACGGCGCAGCCGACGATTTGGAGGATAAATGGAAGTAATATTGGGGATTATTGTCGGCGTTATCGTCCTAGTCTTTTTAGTAGTTGTTCATGAACTAGGGCATGCAATCTTAGCCCGCCGTAATGGAGTAGTGGTTGAAGAGTTTGGCATTGGCTTTCCGCCACGTGCTTGGTCAAAAAAACTTAAAAACGGTATTTTATTTAGTTTGAACTGGTTACCTTTGGGTGGTTTCGTGAAGCTACAGGGTGAACACGACGCGGCAAATAAGAAGGGCGATTATGGTGCGGCAACATTTTGGCAAAAGACAAGAATCTTACTAGCCGGAGTGTTAATTAACTGGTTGGTTGCGGCGCTGTTGTTGACGATTCTTGCCTGGACGGGGCTACCAAAAATTTTACCGAATCAATTTTCAGTCGCAAGCGACACGACGATTATTAGTAAACCGATTGAACTGACGGTAGTGACCGAAAACTCTCCAGCCGATAAGGCAGGTCTAAAAACAGGTGATCAGATTCGACGGTTTGATGGTCGTATGATTAATTCATCTGCTGATTTATCCGGAGCGACAAAAGATAATCGTGGTAAAACTGTTGAAATTATCTACACACGAAACGGCGTTGAGCATAGTACGCAGGCAACGCTCTTAACAGAGAGCAAGACGGGATATTTAGGGGTAGGATCATTGCAGCGTGAACAAATTCAAGCAAGCTGGTCGGCACCGGTCGTTGGTGTAGTGACAACTGCTCAGTTTACCTATGTAACACTGCAGGGGCTGGGTAATCTCGTGGTCGATTTCGTAAAAGGTATCGCGTTACAAGTTAGCCCTGATCCAGCGGTTCGCCAGCAAGCAAACTCTAGTTTGGAGAAGGCAGGCAACAGCGTGGCCGGGCCTGTTGGTATTCTGGGTACAATTTTCCCTGCAGCCGAACAGGCTGGACTGACGCAATTGATTCTCTTGACCGCAATTATTTCACTGACGTTGGCGGTGATGAATGTATTGCCAATTCCTGCGCTTGACGGTGGCCGATGGTTCACGATGGTAATCTTCCGGCTTTTGAAGAAGCCACTGACAAAAGAGCGTGAAGAGAAGATTCAGGCGATTGGTTTTATGGTATTAATGGCACTTATTATTGTGGTGACGGTTGCAGATGTCGGCAAACTTATCAAATAAGGACCTAAAGCCAGTAGCCAAGCGGCGCCTACGCCACATATGGTTAATCGTGGCACTGCCGGCTTGGGTTGCTACGGGCTTTATCACCGCGCAGCTTCTTGTTAGCTTTTTGATCATTGGTCTGCGTTGGTTGGGTGTCCAATTATCTGTTATTAATCCATCGATCTTAGAAACGGTTGCGGCTGCGTGTGTGTATGTGTTGACGCTGGCAATTATCATTTTCGTGCCACTTTGGGTGCGACGTCATGTGACGACTAAAGATGATTTAGGAGTAACGCGGCTCCCAACTTGGATGGATATTGGTCTGGCCCCGGCTGGATTTGTTGTGTATCTGCTCGCTTCGGCCGTGGTAATGTATTTACTCACGACATATGTACCAGGATTTAATGGTAGCGAGGCACAAGAGGTAGGCTTTGATAATCTAAGTAATCGTTTTGAATATCTGCTCGCTTTCTTTACTCTAGTTGTTGCAGCGCCGGTTGCAGAAGAGGCGATTTTCCGTGGTTATCTGTATGGCAAGTTACGTAAACGCGCGCCGCTCTGGATTGCGATGGTGGTGACGAGCTTGCTATTTGCACTACTGCATATGAACTGGAGCGACGGTATACTTAAGGGCTTGAATGTCGCTGTCGACGTCTTTGTCCTGAGTCTAGTGATGTGTAGCCTGCGTGAAGTGACTGGTAATATCTGGGCGGGTATCTTGCTGCATATGATGAAAAATGGCCTCGCATTCTATTTTCTCTTTATTAATCCGCAACTATTGCATACAATAGGGGGGTAATGATGTGCCAAATCACTCCATCTTTTTCTCCCGAAACACCGCTTGGCCGGTAGTTTCTTTTTATATCCCGAACTTTCAATGACATTTAAATAAGGAAATTATTATGCGAGTATCAAACCTATTCACAAAAACAAGCAAAACAGCCCCAGCGGATGAAGTGGCGAAAAATGCTCAGCTGCTGATTCGTGCTGGCTTTATTTATAAAGAAATGGCAGGTGTCTATGCGTATTTACCACTAGGTAAGCGCGTACTTGATAAGATTGTTCAGATTATTCGCGAAGAGATGAATGCGATTGGTGGTAACGAACTAAGTCTTACCGCACTGCAGCAAAAGGATGTATGGGAAGCATCGGGTCGTTGGGACGATCAGGTGATGGACGTCTGGTTTAAGACGAAGCTTGCCAGCGGTAGTGAACTTGGCCTTGCCCCAACACACGAAGAGCCACTTACGAAGCTTATGAAAACGTACATCAATAGCTACAAGGACCTGCCTGTGTATCCATACCAATTTCAGATCAAGTTTCGCAACGAGCTACGTAGTAAAAGTGGCTTGATGCGTGGCCGTGAGTTTTGGATGAAGGATCTGTATAGCTTTAGCCGTACTCAGGAAGAGCACGATGCATTTTATGAGAAGATTAGCGACGCCTATGACCGCGTGTACGCTCGCCTAGGTCTTGGTGATATTACCTATAAAACATTCGCCAGTGGTGGTAGTTTTGCGAAATACAGCCATGAATTTCAGACGCTTAGCCCAGTGGGCGAGGATAAGATCTATGTTCATGAGGGCAAGAAAATTGCTATTAACGAAGAAGTGTATAACGATGAAGTCTTGGCAGATCTGGGTGTCACCAAAGATGAATTAGTCGAAAAGACTGCCGTTGAAGTTGGTAATATTTTCACCCTTGGCACAAAGTTTTCTGACGCACTTGATCTTAACTATACCGATGACAGTGGCGTCAGTCGTCGTGTCATTATGGGCAGTTACGGTATCGGTCCAAGCCGCGTTATGGGCTTGATTGCCGAGCATTTTAGCGACGACAAGGGATTGGTGTGGCCAGAGAATGTTGCGCCTGCGAAAGTGTACCTGGTGCGTATTGGTGGTGACGAAGCGGTTGCACACGCCGATGCTTTGTACGATGAACTAACAGCGAAAGGTGTCGAAGTCCTGTATGACGATCGTGACGAGCGTCCAGGTAATAAATTTGCCGATGCTGAATTGATGGGCTTGCCATACCGGGTGACAGTTAGCGACCGCTTGATTGAATCTGGGCAATACGAACTGACGCGTCGTAACAGTGGTGAGATGGCTCTATTGACACGTGACGAGCTGCTTGATACACTAAATTGACTGTCCAAGACTTAAAAGGGTTTACGCTACATATAGCGTAGTAAAATTTATTGAAACGCTATATAATAGTGAATTAAAGGAATAATAATATGAAAAAGATGTATCAAATTACTGATGAAGGTAAAAAAGAGCTAGAAGCAGAGCTAGCGGAACTAGTTGGACGCCGCGGCGCGATTGCTGACAAGATCGCAGAAGCTCGTGATTTTGGTGACCTGAGCGAGAATGCCGAATACGACAGCGCCCGCGAAGAGCAGGGTTTGGTTGAAAGCCGCGTGGCTGAAATCGAAGATATCCTTCTTAACGCTGAACTGATTAAAGCGGTCAAAAGCTCAAAGGTTATTCTTGGTAGCAAGGTTGAACTAAAGAACGGTAAAAAGACCACCACATATTCTGTTGTTGGTCCAGTCGAAGCTGATCCACTTGAAGGTAAAATCAGCAATGAATCACCACTTGGTGAAGCATTGATGGGTAAAAAGGTTGGCGATCACGCGACAATCAACACTCAAAAGGGTGAAGTAACCTACGAAATCGTCGCCATTCACTAGACAGTAGAGTGATGAATAAAAACCTCGCCGCAGCCGCAGCGAGGTTTTTATTATGGCGTAAATACGGTATACTGTAACAGATATGGCAACACTCCAAGACTACCGCGATGAGCGACTACGAAAACTAGATGAATTAAAGGCGCTTGGCGTTGAGGCTTTTCCTGCTGATAGCCACCGCACGCACGATGCTGGTCACATTGTATCTGACTTTGCAACACTAGAGGGTCAAGAAGTGACTGTTGCTGGTCGCATCACGAGTATTCGCAAATTCGGTAAGCTAGCATTTATTGTCGTCAAAGACTTTAGCGGTCAAGTGCAGTTATTCCTGCGAGCTGGTGATGTCGGTGAATTTGATGCAGTGAATGGCCACCTAGGCATGAAAGAACTGCCACTACTTGATACGGGTGATTTTATCGAAGCGACCGGTGAAGTCATCAAGACACAGACCGGTGAAATCTCGGTTAATACGCGCACTCTACGTCTACTGACTAAATCACTTCGCCCAATGCCAACGGAACTGACAAATAAGGAAGAGCGCCTTCGTCGCCGTTACGTTGATATGAACGTTAATCAAGACGTACGCGACCGCTTTGTGCGTCGTTCAAAGTTCTGGCAGGCGACACGTGATTATCTAAATCAAAATGACTTCTTAGAAATCAACATTCCAGTGCTCGAGCACACGACAGGTGGGGCTGATGCTAATCCATTTGTGACTCATATGGATGCACTTGATCAGGATTTTTACCTTCGCATTAGCCATGAATTGCCACTGAAGCGTTTGATTGGTGCAGGGTTTGAAAAAGTCTACGACCTAGGTCCACGCTTTCGCAATGAAAACTATAGTGATGAACACCTTCCTGAGCACGTCGCCATGGAATGGTACTGGGCCTATGCTAACTGGCAAGACGGCATGCGTTTTATGGAAGGTATGTATAAACATGTTCTTGAACAGACGTTTGGCACGCTTCAGTTTAAACTCGACAAATTTGATGTTGATATGAGCGGAGAGTGGGAAGTTTGGGACTATGCCACAGTTATTAAAGAGCGATACGGTATTGATGTGTACGAAAGCTCGCTTGATGACGTGAAACAGGCGCTAGCTGATAATAAGCTCGAAGTTGAGCAGACCGAAAACCGTGCTCGTGGTATCGATAAATTATGGAAGAATATTCGTAAAGATGTCACTGGCCCAGTCTGGCTGGTGAATACACCGAAATTTATTTCTCCTCTAGCAAAATCAAATCCGGATAACGATCAGACAGTTCAGCGCTTCCAACCTGTTATTGCTGGTTCAGAGCTGGGTAATGGTTTTTCTGAGCTAAACGATCCAATTGATCAATTAGGTCGCTTTGTTGAACAGCAAAAGATGCGTGAAGCGGGTGATGACGAAGCAATGATGCTCGATATCGACTTTGTTGAAATGTTGGAATACGGCATGCCACCAGCCTGCGGCTGGGGCTATAGCGAGCGCGTTTTCTGGATATTTGAAGGAGTAACGGCACGTGAAGGTGTCCCGTTCCCACAGCTCCGTACTGAATACGATAATACGACACGGGAAATCTATCCCGACGTTCACCTAGGCTAGGGCGTATCGAAACAGTTTTATATAAATGAGCGCTATGGGTGCTCATTTATTTTAACCATATACGGTACAATGGTGATATGACGATATCGACAGAGGGGGTTTTAGACGAGTTGCCTGTACTGGCGTATCGAGACACGATCGTGTCAGCTGTGGATCAAAATCAAGTAACTATTGTGACGGCCGAAACCGGTGCAGGTAAGAGTACGCAAATTCCGCAGTATCTTGCGGAGCACGGCTATCAGAAGGTTATTGTGACCCAGCCACGTATTTTAGCGGCTCGTAATCTCGCGCGTCGTGTTCGAGAAGAGTGGGCGCTACGGACAGGTAAAGATAGCGATAACGTAATTGGGTATCGTACGGCACATGAGCGAGATGATGCTCCCGAGACGGCAATCTTGTATTGTACCGACGGATTGCAGTTAGTCCGTGAAATCACTGGTAGTGGCACCAACCCGCAGCAGATATTAGTGCTTGATGAAGTGCACGAATGGAACGAGAACATGGAAGTTCTGGTGGCATGGGCTAAGAAGAGATGTTTAGAAGAACCACGCTTCAAGGTGTTGATTATGAGCGCTACGATTGAAGTCGATGCGCTGGCCGCGTACTTTAACGGCGCTGCGACAGTCGCGGTTCCTGGCCGTAGTTTTCCGGTTGAGAAGCGACGCGGTAAAGACATTGTTACTGAAATTATGCAGTCGATTGACCAGGCAAAGAATATGCTGGTATTTTTACCGGGCAAGGCTGAGATTGAAAATGTTGGACAAATCTTAAAACTCAAAGCGGCCAAGCTGGGCGTTCCAGTTATTCCGCTTCACAGTCAGCTAGAGGCAACTGCGCAGCAGCAGGCATTTGCATCATATCCTAATGGTAAGGTGATTTTGGCGACCAATATCGCCCAGACAAGTGTCACGATTGATGATGTTGATATGGTAATTGATTCTGGCCTAGAGCGTCGCAGTGAAGTGCGTGATGGTGTCGAGGGGTTGTTTATTGCTCAGACGTCACAGGCAGATTGTTTGCAACGAGCCGGACGTGCGGGCCGCACCAAGCCGGGAACCTATATCTTGGCGCCACTCGATGACATGCCATGTCTGCCATTTGAGGACCGGCCTGAATACGCGATTCCTGAGATCCTGCGTAAGCACATTGACCGACTGACGCTGCGACTTGCTAATGTTGGTATCGATATTGAATTACTTGATTTTTATCACGACCCAAGTAAACGTGCCATTAAGGCAGCGAAACAAACTTTGATTTCACTTGGTGCGCTGACACCAAATGGTGAAGTGACAAGCATCGGCCGACAAATGGAGCGTTTCCCGGTTGAGTCGAGCTACGCCCGAATGCTTGTCGAGGCAACGCAATATAATGCATCTCTGCAGACAAAACTGGCAGCTATTATCGGCATCCAAGAGGTTGGCGGTATTGTAAAGGGTGGCACGCGCTATACAGGCTGGCGTAAATACACCAAACAGAAGCGCTCGGATTTGATTGCGCAGTATGACGTCTATTTATCGATTCCAAATATCGATCCAGAAGAGTTTGAAGACCTGGGTATTATTGGGAAGAATATCGACAAGGCAAATGACGTAATTGATCGTCTTCATCGTGATCTAGCACTTGATGGTAGCGATTTGTTGCCGGTAGATACTGCTGAAATCGATCAGCTGCTGCAGTGTATTGTTGCGGGTCAGATTGACCAGTTATGGATGATAGAAGGCGATGATGTTGCGGTTCATCTTATGACCAAACAAAAACGGGAATTATCTAGCAGCAGTGTCGTGATTCATCCTAAGCTATTTGTCGGTACACCATTTGATTTGCAAATTCAGACTCAAAAAGGCGATTTAGAAACGCTGCATTTAGTGCAGGGGATTACTGAAGTTAATCCGCGTTGGCTCGAGGCACTTGCTCCACATCTGTTCAGTGTTCGCCAGGGTAAAACCTATTTCGATAGTCGTCGCGGCGCACTGGCAACGAGGCAGCTCGTTCGCTTTAATGGTCGCACTATCGAAGGCGGTGGGGTGGCAGTGACCAGGAAGAGCGGCCACGACAAACGCTTATTCAGCGAACTCTACGGTACGTGGTTATATGAACAGCTAGAAAACGAACGGCGTAATCTGCAGCGTGGTCACCACAAGCGCATACCGATGGTCCCGCTTCGTCAGTTGCAGCAGCGAGTGCGGGCAATTGTTGGTAATGCACTATCAGTTGAAGAGCTGAATCCAGGACAGCAGAATGAGCTAAATAAACTCGGTAAGATGCAAACCTATCTTGGCGAAGCCTTTATGGCGAGATTGGGTGCACAGCGTGATGCTGACTCTCGCTCACATCGCCGTCCTTGGCAGCCGCAACATAAGCGTAAGTATGATCGCCGACGAGGCCGATAAACTGCTATAGTGGAGAGAGTAAATAAAATTTGAGGGAACGAGGCATAAGTGATTGAAGTACGCGGCGTAACAAAAACATACGGCAAAAAACAGAATACATTTATTGCACTTGATAACGTATCGTTCACGATTCCTGATGGAGCGAGTGTGGCAATCCTGGGTAAATCAGGTAGCGGTAAGAGTACATTGATGCATGCTATGAGCGGGCTTGATCGCCCAGCTGTTGGCGAAGTGCTTATTGATGGTAAAGATATTCTAAAAATGAAGCAAAAGGAAGTTGACGTCTTTCGCTCAACGAAGATGAGCTTCATTTTTCAAAGTTTCTTTGTTCAGGCGAATGAAAGTTGTTTTGATAATGTGAGTCTTCCGCTTGAGATTGCTGATGTTCCATTTGGAAAGCGCCGTGAAATGATTGAAAAAACACTCGCTGCTGTTGAGTTGCTCGACAAGAAGAAATCTCGTGCCCGCGATTTATCAGGCGGCCAGAAACAGCGTCTTGCCGTTGCACGCGCGATTGTTAATAATCCACGCGTCCTCTTTGCCGACGAGCCGACAGGCAACCTTGATAGTGCAACGGGTGAAGTTGTGGAAGATTTGCTATTTGGCTATAACAAGTCAACCGGCTGTACACTCGTGATCGTTACACACGACCCCGATCTCGCTGATAAATGTGATATTCGTATTCATATCAAAGACGGCAAAATCGAATCGATTACCGAGCCTCAGAGAAAATCAACTCCAGTACACACACCAGTAAGGAAGATCCAATAATGAAAATGCAAGATACCATTCGACGCGCAGGCCGTAGTTTACGTCAGGCAAAGGCACGAACATTGCTTACTAGCCTAGCAATTGGGGTTGGCGCATTCACAATTACCTTAGCGTTTGCAGCTGGTGCAGGTGGTCGCGCGTATGCAGAAGATATTGTGAGCAGTAATACGAATGTTCATGAGATTTATGTGCAGCCAAAACAAGACGCACAAAATGACCCAACGAAGCCAAAAGAATACAGTGAAGATCCAACTATTAGTTTTGGTGGTGGCTTTTCCACAAAGCTTATTAAACAATCCGACATCGACAAGATCGCTAAAATTGACGGTGTTGCGGCAACGACGCCCCAGTATAATGTCACCATTAAATACGTCACTAGGCCTGGACAAAAAAAGTATACAGCCAATGTTGAGTCATTTAACGCAAGTGTGAAACAAGAATATGCTGCAGGTGACGGAGCTAGTCTTTCGAAAGACCAAGTGATTATTCCAGATACATTCAGGCAGTCGCTTGGCTTTTCAAGTAGTGATGATGCGATTGGAAAAACAATTCAGATAGTTGTCGATAAGGGTGGCATGGCCATTCCTGAGTCAAAGATATTTGAACTCAAGGTCGCTGGAGTTGTAAAACCATCGACCTTGGCTGTCAGCGCCAGTAACGGCATTTTGTTGCACAAAGATGCTGCTTTGGAATTGTATAACTACACTCAACAGGGAACACCATTATACGGTGCGTACTATGGTGTAGTTGTAACGGCCAAAGATAGTGTTGATGTTAAAGCACTCAAAGATAAGATCAATAGTGCAGGCAATTATGATGCCCAGACTGCCGAAGATTTGATGAGCTTTATTTTCCAGTTTATCAATGTGTTGCAAGGCATCTTGTTGGGCTTTGGGGCTTTGGCGGTTCTCACCTCAATCTTTGGTATCATTAACACGCAGTATATCAGTGTGCTAGAGCGTACGCAGCAGATTGGTCTAATGAAAGCACTCGGCATGCGTCGCCGCGATGTTGGCCGTTTGTTCCGCTACGAAGCAGCCTGGGTTGGATTTTTGGGTGGAGTAATCGGTAGTGGCATGGCAATTGTTGCCGGTGTGATTGCTAATCCGTTGATTACTGATGCACTTAACCTTGGTAAAACGCACTTACTTATTTTCGACCCACTGACTGTCACGGGTGTCGTTATCGGTCTGATGATCGTGTCGGTTGGTGCAGGTATCTTGCCAGCGCGCAAGGCCGCCAAGCTTGACCCAATCGAAGCACTACGTACCGAATAGATTTTTATGAAGGTACTACCTTGGATCTGACTGGGGTGGTACAATAAATGCATGTTAGATATCCGCTTCATCCGAGAAAATGCATCAAAGGTTCAAGAAAACGCCAAGCGCAAAGGCTACAACGTTTCGATTGATGAATTGCTGAGTTGGGACAAGACAAAGCGCCAGCTGCAGCAGCTTGCGGATGAACTGCGCGAAAAGCGTAATACTATTTCTTCACAAATGAAAGGTGGCAAACCAGCGGATGATTTGATCGCTGAGGGTAAGGCACTTAAGGATCAGCTGAGTGAAGTGGAGAAAAATCTCAAAGAAGCAGATGAAACATTTGTTCGTCTATTAAAACAAGTGCCAAACATGGCTGCGAGTGACGTGCCGGTTGGCGCTAGCGAAGACGAAAATGTTGTTGCTAAGGTTGTTGGTGACAAGCCAAGCTTTGACTTTGCGCCACGTAACCATTACGAAATTGCTGAGCAACGCGAATGGATTGATAAAGAGCGTGCCGCCAAGGTAGCTGGAAGCCGTTTTGCGTATATTAAAGGCGATCTTGTAAAACTACAGCTTGCGATTGTGCAATTTGTTATCAATAGTTTAAGTGATGAAATAATCTTGGCACAGATTGCGAAGGATGCGAATTTAGACGTTGCGGTTAAGCCGTTTACGCCAATCTTGCCACCATTAATGATTCGCACTGAACTATACGATGCGATGGACCGGCTTGAGCCACGCGACGACCGCTATAAACTTGAAGGTGATGATTTGTGGTTGCAGGGCAGCGCCGAACACGTTCTGGGCAGTATGCATGCTGACGAGATCTTTGAGGAAAAACAGTTGCCATTACGTTATTTAGGCTACGCTACAAGTTTCCGTCGTGAAGCAGGTACCTACGGCAAGGATATGGAAGGCATCTTGCGTATGCATCAATTCGATAAGCTTGAAATGGAGAGCTTTACATCTGGTGATGATGGCGCCAAAG
>CAMLED010000022.1 GCA_946479115.1 uncultured Candidatus Saccharibacteria bacterium
AAAATACTGTCCTACTCGATACCGATAATGTACTGAAATTGTAGAAGAAGGAGAAGATAATGTTTGATATTGAATATAAAGGTGGCAACGGAGTTGTCATTTCGACTAAGAAGCTTAATGCGGTAATTGATCCGAAGCTATCACTTATTGGCCTAAAAGATTTAGCTGTTAAGGATAGTTTAGAGATTGCAACAGAGGCGCGATTTGCAACTGACAGTAAGGATACTCACTTGTCGGTTGAAGGGCCTGGGGATTATGAACTAGGGCCATTCTCGGTTCATGGTGTGGCGGCACAGCGCCATCTTGATACAGCTGAGACCGAAAAACTATCAACTATCTATCGTATTGAAGTTGGTGACGTTCGGGTCGCTGTACTTGGCAACATTGACGCCAAACTTAGTGAAGATCAGTTAGAGGGAATTGGTTTAGTTGATATCATCATTTTGCCAATTGGTGGCGGCGGATATACGCTTGATGCGACGAGTGCCGCAAGCCTTGTGCGTCAAATTGATCCAAAGGTTATTATTCCGGTTCACTATGCGGATAGTGGCCTAAAGTATGAAGTACCTCAAGATACACTCGAGACTTTCGTAAAAGAACTCGGCGCACCAGTAGAGACGACAGCTCGTTACAAGGTGAAGTCTGCAGCGACACTTCCTGCAACACTTACTATTGTTGAAGTGACCCGCAGCTAATAGCTGCGGTCGCAATCAAAAAATACCCCGCTCACTAGAGCGGGGTATTTTAGGAGGAAGACAGATTAGTTAGCTTTCGCTAGAATGCCTTTTTTCTTAAGCGTACGGATTGCCTGAGTACTCAGGATCATCGTGACTTTTTGACCGTCAACTTCAAAAGTTTTCTTTTGGAGGTTTGGTTTAAAGACACGTTTTGTGCGACGCAAAGAGAAGCTGACATTGTGGCCAAACTGTTTGCCTTTTCCGGTGAGTTCACATCGTGCTGCCATAATTATTACTTCCACTTATTTTTTACAATCTGTACCAGTGTAACCCTTTTTAGCTTTTCCGTCAAGGTGAAGTCGAGTTTACTAGTTTTGCGGTAAAGGGTTGGTTATGCTTGGGGTAAATCAACCAATAGGCCATACTAAGGAGAAATTATGAGCTATGAACCAAACGCCCATCCGGCACAGGTAGCAATTATGCGCCATCTGTTATTTACCCCACAGTCAGGGTTTGCTGATTTGCAGAAAACAACCGAATTAACGAGTGATCACTTTAACTTCCATATTAAAAAGTTAATTGATGAAAAGTACGTTGCAAAAGTTGAGAAGCAGTACAAGTTGACAGGTAAGGGTAAAGAATACGCTAATCGTATGGATACCGACGAGAATGAAATTGAGCGTCAGCCAAAAGTATCTATTGTGGTGACTTTAGAGAGAAAAAATGCTCAAGGTGAGCGTGAGTTTTTGTACCAACAGCGTCTAAAGAACCCCTATTATGGATTTTGGGGCCGCCTAGGTGGCAAAATGCGCTGGGGTGAGACGGTGATTGAAGCGGCTAACCGCGAACTGCTCGAAGAAACTGGTATGACGGCAGAATTTGAGTATAAATTGCTCTATCACAAGCGTGACTTCGATAAGCAATCGGGTAAACTCCTCGAGGATAAGATATTTTTGTGTGTCTATGCGACGGAATTTGCTGGTGACTTAGTCGAGAAGTTTGAAGGTGGCTACAATCGGTGGATGACACAAGCTGAATTTCACGAGCAAGAAAAACGGTTTGAAAGTGTCGATGAGTTTATGGAACTGATGGATAGTGGCGTTAGTTTTGCAGAGCGGGAGTTTTACTATGACAAATCCGAATATTGATCAATTCGAACCTTCTATTGATCATCGTGTTGCCGAATTATTTGATTTAAGTAATCTGTTTAGCGATTTTATGAGTGTTGAGCGAGCAACATATCGTGAGGGGCGCCCAGAAACAGACGGTGAGCACACGCTGCATGTGATGTTTCTTGGTGTGGCATATGCAGCTAAATATCATCCCGAGCTTGATTCGATGAAGATAGCGATGTTCTTTATGATTCATGATCTAGATGAAGTGTATGTTGGTGACGTCAATAGTCTGACCGCTGATGATATGGCAATGGCTGCTAAAGAGAGGGCAGAAGAAAAGAGTCGTGGAATCCTACGTCATAAATTAGCCGAACAACCCTTTCTGCTTGATTTTCTTGAACGGTATTGGCAACAGGATGAGCCTGAGGCACGATTTGCACGTAGCTTTGAGAAGATCGATCCTAGTTTTGCGCATATTCGCGATGGAGGACAGGCAATCCGGGCAATGGAAGGTGTTTCAGACCGTCTGGCCTACGACGAGCTCAATGAGAGAGCTATTAACCGGATGAGCAGCTACGCACCCTCGGATATTGTTGCATTACGTCGAGCTATGGGTGAACGTGTTGTTGAGACAATCTTTCCTGTATAATAGCTAGTAATGGATATAACTTACATTGCTATCGTCATCATTGTTATCTTGCTATCTATGACGCTTCACGAAGCAATGCATGCATTTATGGGATATTGGCTGGGTGATGACACGGCCAAGCGCCAGGGTCGTCTGACACTTAATCCTATTAAGCACATCGACCCTTTTCTTACGCTGCTATTGCCGGTCATGCTGGCACTGATTGGCGCGCCGATCTTTGGTGGTGCAAAACCGGTGCCGTTTAATCCAGATCGTGTTCGCTACGATGAGTGGGGTGCGGCGCTTGTAGCCATTGCTGGCCCTCTCACAAACCTGGTGATTGCCTTTGTTGTGTACGGTGTTGCGGTTCTGACGGGGCAACAAATAGATCTCATGAGCGTACCTCAGGATATAGGCGGACTAATTATCCATACTGCTATCTTCGTAAACCTTGGATTTTTTGTCTTTAACATTTTGCCAATTCCACCACTTGATGGTTCGCGCGTTCTGTATGCCTTAGCGCCAGAGTTTATCCGTAGGATTATGGAAGTTATCGAGCGCTTTGGCATTATCTTCATTTTTGCACTTGTTCTTCTGGCGAGCAGGGCAATTGGTGCCGTTATGGTCGCTATGATTCAAGGTTGCCTTGATGTATTTCGTACTATCTACGGCTTATTCTAAGCTAGCCAATGATATAATAAATAGTGTCCCAGGACACACCTAGATGTATATGATTTTCCTGAATATCATAGTTGATAGGAAGTTCAAATGGCGTATTTCCGTGGAAATACGTTGAGAACATCCACCTTGCATTACCGCGGGGAATGTCAAGCATCGAACGTAGTGTGCTGGGACTTTTTGATTCCTAGACAAGTAGTGCTTCAGGGTGTTTGTGATAGACTAATGAAAAGAGGATAAACATAAACATGAAGCAGCATGTAGCAACCAGAGCAATTATTCGTAAAGAGGGTAAGGTACTATTACTTCGACGCTCGGGCGGTCGTGAGGCTATTCTTGGTAAGTATGAGTTGCCAGGCGGTAAAGTGGTCTACGGAGAACAGCCAGAAGATGGGCTGAAGCGCTGTATCAAAGAAGCGACCGGGTTGTCTGTTCAGACGACGCAATTATTTGATGTTTTAACGTACATTGATCGTGATGATCGGGACATACAGTATGTCTTTATTTTGTATTTAGTAAGCCTTGTATCGACTGGTTCAAAGATTCGGCTTAGTCAAAATTATAATAAGTATAGCTGGGAGAAGGTGTCAGAAATACATCAAGAGGACATTACTGAGTCCACTCAATTGTTGTTGGGAATATCACAACATAGGATTCAAACTGATATTAACACCTTAGAAACAGCTAGTGATGTCGTAAACACATCAGATACATCACATGTGATTATTCACTCTGACGGTGGATCACGTGGTAATCCTGGTCCATCATCGGCAGGCTTTGTGATAATGGATAATTACGGGCACGTCATTCACGAAGGCGGTATGTACCTGGGTATTACGACAAATAATCAGGCAGAGTATCACGGTGTACGATTAGGGCTTGAAAAAGCACTTGAAATTGGCGTTAGGAGCATCGATTTTCGTATCGATAGCCAACTGGTCGTTAACCAGTTGAATGGTATATATGCGATTAAAAATCGAGAACTATGGCCAATCAATGAACGGATTCGTGAGCTAACGGGTGAGTTTGATAAGGTGACCTTTACACACGTCAAACGAGAATTCAACCAGCTGGCTGATGGCGTCGTTAATAAAATCCTCAATGCGCACAGTGATCAGTAGGGTATAATGGATGTCAGGCAGTTCGTTAAGCGATCGCTTGTATTTTACAAGAGGAAAGTCCGGGCAGCATAGGACATAACAGTCGCTAACGGCGACCGAAGGTGACTTTAGGGAAAGTGCCACAGAAACGAAACTACCTCTTCGGAGGCAAAGGTGAAACGAGTGAGGTAAGAGCTCACAGCGTACTATGGTGACATAGCACGAAGGTAAACCCTGTTAGCTGCAAGGAGATCTACATAAAGGGCGGTCCGTCCGTAGATCGCTACCCGCTTGATCCTATAGGCAACTATAGGGCTAGATAGATGATCGTTCACGACAAAACCCGGCTTATCGACGATCTGCCTATTAAAATAACTCGCTTGATGCGAGTTATTTTAATGTAAGGAGTGTAGTAGTAATGCTACGAAAGGTTCGCGGTGCGAAACTAAGCCTTAACGGCGCTCTTTACGATTTCAGCAAAAGCTTTTGGTTCACTGACAGCTAGTTCAGAAAGAACCTTGCGATCAAGTTCGATATTAGCAGCTTTTAGACCAGCGATCAGTTTACCGTAAGTGGTACCTTGTTCGCGGGCAGCAGCGTTAATACGTGTAATCCAAAGACCGCGTAGATCGCGCTTTTTGGTGCGGCGATCGCGGTATGCGTACTGCAACGCTTTGATAACGGCTTGCTTGGCAAGACGGTATGAGCGCGTGCGGTTATGTTGCATACCTTTAGCTAATTTAAGAATCTTTTTGTGCTTGGCACGTGCTGTGACGCCTCTTTTTACTCGCATATTATACTCCTAGTGCTCGCTTAACGTTTTTAGCCATGCTTCCGGTAACGGTTGCAGTGGTGTTGATTGCGCGCTTGCGGCTCTTGCTCTTTTTAGCGAGCATGTGGCCACCAAATGCGCGACGACGAGTCAATTTACCAGTGCTGGTAATCTTGATCCGCTTGGCAGTGCCTTTGTGGGTCTTCATTTTTGGCATTATTTACTCCTTACTACTATGCTCAGATTGCGACCAGCCATCTGAGGCTTTTGCTCTAATATTGCGTCCTCTTCCAAAAGGGCAACGATCTTATCGATCATTTCGTATCCCAATTCCTTATGTGCCATTTCACGACCGCGGTAAAAAATTTGAATGCGCACCTTGTGTCCGGCTGCTAGGAATCCACGAATCTTGCGAAGCTTGATATCGAGGTCACCTGAGCCGATCTTGAGACCAAAGCGCATTTGCTTTAGTTCAGTTGGCTTGCTATTCTTCTTACTTTTCTGTAGTTCTTTCATCTTCTGGTATTGGTATTTACCCCAGTCGACGAGCTTTACTACAGGAGGCGCGGCGTTCGGCGAAATCTCAACAAGGTCAACACCGGCTTCCTCGGCAGCTTTGAGTGCATCGCTGCGACTCATGATGCCAAGTTGCTCTCCGCTGGTGCCAATGACACGCAGTTCATCGGCTCGGATTGCCTCATTGATACGAATTGATTTACTGATCGCTGATCTCCTTATGTAAGTCCGCATTAATTTAAGCGTTACTCATAGGACATTTTACCAGATATGGGACAGAGGTTCAAGTGCTTTGTCTATATTGCAATGCTTCACTGACATGCTGAATCGTAATGTCGGAGCTATTTTCAAGATCAGCGATAGTGCGGGCAACCCGGATAATTTTAAAATAGCTGCGGGCACTCAAATTAAGTCGGTCGGTTGCTGTGCCAAGAAGCTGGCGAACATCAGTCGAGAGTGCCAGGTCATTCTTAATCTCCCGACTGGTTAAATTACTGTTGTTTTTACCGCTACCTTTATATCTGTTAGCCTGCGCTGCAGAGGCGATTTTGATTATGCTTAGAGCATCAGTATGTTGTGATGATTGCATCGTATGATGATCCAAAAGCGTATCATTTGGCACTCGTGATACATTAACCACCAGATCAATACGGTCCATGAATGGCCCCGATAAGCGACGTTGATAGGAAAGTATTTGGGTGCTCGTACAGCTACATTCGCGGGTGGCGTCACCATAAAATCCACAAGGGCAGGGGTTCATGGTGGCTACGAGCATGAAATCTGCCGGATAATTAACATGCCCATTAATGCGGCTGACTGATACGCGTCGATCTTCGAGCGGTTGGCGGAGTGACTCTAGCACGGCGCGTGGGTACTCGGGAATTTCGTCTAGAAATAGAACGCCCAGATGAGCCAGGCTGATCTCGCCTGGCTTAGGGTGGGTGCCTCCCCCAATGAGGGCAATGCGGCTCGCCGTATGATGAGGCGTCCGAAAGGGTCGTGCGGTGACGACATCGTCAATCATTTCTCCTGCCAGACTATGGAGTTTTGTAACAGCAATTTTCTCATTCGACAGTAATGGGGGGAGCAACCCTGTTAAAGTCCGTGCCAGCATGGTTTTGCCGGTTCCAGGCGGCCCTGTCAGCAGAATATTGTGATGACCAGCAGCGGCTATGATTAAGGCTCGTTTGGCTTGTTCTTGGCCATGTACATCGTCCAGGGTTGGGCCGTCGACCGAAGGAGCTGTCGTTAGGTCGGAGCTTGGAGTGACCGTGGGCTGCAGAATAACTTCTTGTTTAAGATGTAAGTAGAGCTCTTTTAATGAACGAACGCCTATGACGGTAATACCGCTCACTAAACTTGCTTGTTGCACATTAGCATGTGGAAGATAGATGGTTGCCAGGCCTGCCTTTTTGGCTGTTTCGGTTAAGGTGATTACACCTTTAACGGGGCGTAGGCTACCGTCGAGCGCTAGTTCACCCGCGAAAGCGGCATGGTTAACTTCTGATTGTCGCAACTGGCCACCGCTTGTCAGGATGGCTAGGGCAATAGGTAGGTCATAGTGGGTTCCATCTTTAGGGAGTTCGGCCGGCGCTAAATTAATAGTGATGCGTCGTGTCGGGTACTCAAGCAGGGAGTTAACGATAGCACTTTTGACACGCTCTTTGGCTTCAGTAATGGCCTTATCAGCCATGCCAACGATTTGCAGAATAGGCAGCCTTTAGTGGCATCACTTTCCACCTCTATTAAATGGCCCTCAAATCCGAGTGGTGCAGCCGATAATACCTTGGCAACCATTGTCATAATGCTTGTAGTTAAACACACTGGCCTCAATCTGTAAACGATGGTATACTAGGGGTGTTCATGTTGGGGCTGAATTTAGCTTTCGACAGAGGGAATTTAACAGATTATTTTGCAAGCCGACCATACACGTACGTATATTTTTAATTGCAAACAAACTTGCATCAGCATTTGCTAGCCTAAAGAGCCTTTTCGCTCCTAACTACGCATTTGCGCCAATCGTAGCCTAATACGCTCGATCATCATTTGCTAGCAGGTGACATAGCGGCAGATGGTGTTATACACCATGTCACTTATTTCTTTAACGCGCAGTGGCATTAAAGAAAGAAATTTTACCACGTGACTGTTCGGATATTTTTGTGTATCTTTTAGTTCGAATGGTCGTAAATAATTAAGATAGACTATGCTTGTAGACGAATAATCCGTTACCTTTTGGACCGGGGGGCAGTGCCCCGCAGCTCCACCAATTTGAATTCAAAATACCGCCTCGATGGCGGTATTTTTTATGTTGTAACAGGGTGTTTTAGCTAAAATAAAAACAACCACCTGCGAGTAGTGGTTGTTTTGTGTGGAGTTTTTGAATGCTGTTTATTTTTGGCTTCTGTATAATTTATTTATTCAGGAGCTACCCCTATAATATGACGTCAAAGCGCTTAAGTCAACACTATTTATCAAAAAAGTTTTATTAATAAATACGACGTGTGGATAACCTATATGTGGGGTAAAAAATGGTGTTCGAAACACTAGCTGTGTTTATGTCAGTGTGAATACAAAATATCGCACATAGAAACTGCCTATTTGATACCAATATGGGCAGGGAGGGCGAGCGTTAGTCGCATAGGCGAGGGTAACTATATACACAAATAGTAGCAGAACCTTATCGTGGGTAATCGATGCATGGTTACGTGCTGTGATAATGCGATAGATTCCGCAGAACTTTGTAACCGCATATTGATGAAACCTAAACAGCTGGCTGTCATGGCTAGTTGTTATAGGCAATTTTACTGCGAACTGGTGTTCGTAATTCTGGGTGCACGTATAAAGCGCTAGTGTTTATGTATGATGCTGAGTTGCCAAGTTGAGGGCTCTTTGACTCAGCCGTCTTGGTGAGACAAGCAGGTACGACGCTAGCATTAGCGGGATTTAGGGCATAGCTTTTTATAAGGATTGCTTGTAAATGATATTTGTTGTTGTTTTTATGACTTTATAATACTCACAACGATAAATATATACGTATCTGTTATTTTGTTAAATAATTATCATCGTTGTTTTTATTGCTATATTAATTTAATGAATACGTATTGACCAAATATGATGCTTGTGCTATTGTAAACACAAGCTTTTACAAAAACAAACAAAAGCAAAAAACCTTAACAATTCAATCATGTGACCGCACGTTTTGATGGAAACTTGGCGACACCACAGACGCAATATATAAGATTTACTATCATTTACTATGTAAACGCACCTTTTAATCTTGTATATACACCAGTGATGTTGCCAATGCTCCGTCAATAATATGACGTGTAGCTCGGATACATAAGTACCGATATACCTAGTTAAACCCTGTTAATTCTTAATAGTCTGACTACTAGGTATATCGTGGAAAATGAAACCGAACCAAGACGTATGCCCCAGATTTTTCTGGAGCGGTCAATTGCCTGTAGCGGCAAGTTGTTCACTGACACACGCATCAAAATATTTATAGGATGGTCAGTGCTTGTCTGAACATTATAACTTGCTGCTCGGGCTCTCATGAATTGAATGATATACTTATGAATATGTTGGGCAGAGTGTTAGCAATTAGTGTTACCGTAGCGTTGGTTTTATTGACTGTATTACTACAGACGACAACACCGGCCACGATTGGTCCACTAGGAATTCTTGTTATTTTTGTATTGATGTACGTGTCAGCAGTTGGAATGCTGACTTTTTTATTGTGGAGCAGTAATCGACTGATCGCACGTGCCATGGCGTACGGCTCAGTTAAGCGACCGCTGCAACAGTTAAGTATGCGAAAAGCATATTATTTTGCTTCCGTGATAGCACTTGCTCCAGTTATGGTAGTTGGCATGCAGTCAGTGGGGGAGGTGGGTGTTTATGAGCTTTTGCTGGTCATGGTTTTTGTGAGTATTTCATGTGTTTATATCGCTAAAAGATCAAGCTAAAACCATGTATATTATCTTGTTGTGATTATGCTATAATTACAGATATGGAACCCAAACTCCCTGTGCTGAATAATGGACCAGAGCATGTCCCGACTAATTATGGTCAAGGATTTGAGCAGGCGCCTATGCCTGCAACCCCTGAAACGGGCATTGAGACTGGTGCGGAGCGGGTAGAGCAACGCAGTGAAGCAACGCCAGCTGCGGTGAATAGTATGCCAGTACTCCCGGTTATCCCTGCGCCTGCACCTTCTGCACCTACGAGCGACCCAGCTGTGGTGACGGATGATATGCCGATTGCAGCAAATGATGATGATCTTATCGAAAAGGAGTGGGTAGATAAGGCTAAGAAAATTATTCTTCAGACCAAAGATGATCCTTATCGTCGTGAACAAGAGGTGAGTAAGCTGCAGGCTGATTATTTACGCAAGCGATACGGAAAGGAGCTTGGCGCTTCAGAATAGCGTGAAGTATCTATTATGGCAGGGGTGTTTATTACCGTCTTTATCTTCGTCTTTCTAGGATCGGCCGTGGCCATCCTACTTTTTACGCAGTATCGTAAGGCGCTGCGCGAAGCAAAGAATTATGAGCGTGGTCTTAAGATGATTCCTCTGTTGATTCATTTGCCACCATCGAGTGATGATATTGAAAGTAATGGTCGTGATGAACGTGATTTGAACGAAGAAATTCTCTCGCAGGCTCAAGTAATGTATAACATTATCGCCAGTACAGCGACCAAGGGATTTAAGAGTAAAATTTATGGACAGCGTCATCTGTCTTTTGAAATTGTCGCTAAGGGCGGCCTTGTTCATTACTACACAGTTGTCCCTGTAGTATTAGTTGATGTAGTACGCCAGGCGGTTGCGGCCGCCTATCCATCAGCGCGCCTAGAGGAAGTGACTGAAAATAGTATTTTTAGCCAGGTAGGCAAGATGAGTGGCACGATTGGTGGCGAATTTACCCTTAAGAAAGATTTTGTTTATCCAATCGCAACGTATCAAGAGTCAAAGCGCGATGCGTCACGAGCATTGCTGAATGCACTTTCAGCTGCTGGGCGTGAAGATGGTGCGGCAATTCAGGTTATGCTACGTCCAGCACGTGAAGGCTGGACCAAGAACTCGATTGATGCAGCTGGAAGAATCAAAAAAGATAAAGGCCAGAAAAAAGCGAGTTTCGGTGGACTGATCGCACCAAAAGATTTAATGGAAGCACTATGGCGACCGCCAGAATCTAGCGAGACTAAGCCAGAAGATAAACAGCTTACGTCACTTGAACAGTCGACAGTTGAAGCGATTGAAGAAAAAACCCGTTATCCTGGCTATGAAGTATTGATTCGAGTTGTTGTATCTTCTAACACAGCTGGCCACTCACAGATGTTACTTAAGAATATTGTGGCTGCCTTTTCGCTCTTTGACTCGCCGACGCATAATGGTTTTAAGTTTGCGGTTACGAAGAACATTGAAGAGTTAGTTACGGCATATATTTTCCGTTTCTTCCCGCAAACTGTTGTACAAAATGTATTGAACAGTGTGGAGCTGGCTACCGTCTTCCATTTGCCAAATCAAAATAGTATCCCGACTTCTCAGGTGGAACGTCAGATGTCAAAACAAGTTGATGGTCCAACGCAGGTGATGGATGAAGGCTTCCTGCTAGGCTATAACGAGTTCCGTGGTGTTAAAAAACCAATTCGCCTGAGTACGAATGACCGTCGTCGTCATACTTACATCATTGGTCAAACTGGTACAGGTAAATCAGTCTTGCTCGAAAACTTGGCCTATCAAGATATGCTTGATGGTCGTGGCTTTGCGTTTGTTGATCCGCACGGTGATTCTGTCGAGAACTTACTAGGTAAGGTGCCAAAAGAGCGGGTTGAGGATGTCATTTACTTTAACCCGGGTGATATGACAAATCCAATTGGGCTTAATATGTTTGAGTTTGATCATCCTGATCAAAAAGACTTTTTGGTCCAAGAGGCAATTAATATGTTGTACGGATTGTATGACCCGGGCCATACAGGTATCGTTGGTCCTCGTCTTGAGCACATCTTCCGCAACTGTGCACTGCTGTTGATGTCGGATCCAGCCGGTGGTACCTTTATTGATATTCCAAAACTGTTGATCGATGAAGAGTTTATGAAGAGTAAATTAAAACATGTCACCGATCAGACAGTTCTTGATTTCTGGACAAAAGAATTCCCGAACTCGCAGCGTTCAAATGAATCTGGTGAGGTGATTAGTTGGGTAGTCAGTAAGTTTGGTCCGTTCATTTCAAATGACTCAATGCGTAATATTATTGGTCAAACGAAGAGTGGCTTTAACCTACGCGACATCATGGACAACAACAAGATCCTGCTTGTGAATTTAAGTAAAGGTAAGATGGGTGAGCTGAACTCGAAGTTGCTTGGTATTATCTTTGTCATGAAATTCCAGGCTGCAGCTATGGGCCGCGCGAACTTGCCTGAAGACCAACGTGTCGACTTCTCATTATATGTAGATGAGTTTCAGAACTTTGCCACGGAAAGTTTTGAATCAATTTTGTCAGAGGCTAGGAAGTACCGCTTGAACCTGATTCTAGGTAACCAGTTTATGACGCAGCTAACTGATAAGATTCGTGAAGCGATTATCGGTAACGTAGGAACAGTAATTAGTGGGCGTATTGGTATTACCGATGCAGAAATTTTGGTCAAGAAGTTTTCGCCAACATTTGATTCTGAAGATTTAACAAAAATGCCGAACTACCAATCGGTTACCAGTGTCATGATTAATAATGTTCCATCAGCACCGTTTAGTATGTCATTCGTACCACCAATGGGTCAGACGAACAG
>CAMLED010000023.1 GCA_946479115.1 uncultured Candidatus Saccharibacteria bacterium
TACCAAGATCCGAACATTCTAGTTCGATTGGTCAAGTAGTTTTTCAAGTCGTTGGAACTCGTCATCGCTCTTAAAGCGAATGATGATCTGACCAGCGCCTTTTGCGTTAGTCTTAACGCTCACATCAGTTGCAAGACGCTTCACAAGACGTGCTGTCGTTTCTTTGTATGGCTGATCATCAATTTTAGGACGAGCGGTTGTGTCGGCTGTTTTTGGAGCCTTCTTAAGTTGCACGATAAATTGTTCGATTTTACGGGCGCTCCACTCCTCCTTGAGGATTTGCGGTAATACTTCTTCAATAATTGCCGGGTCAAGATTAACAAGCGGTCGAGCTTGGCCTTCGCGCATACGACCATCGAGCAGTGCTTCACGAACAGACTCAGGTAGACGGAGCAATCGCAGTGTGTTGCTAACAGCACTCACCGATTTACCACCAACACGCTGACCAATCTGGTCGAGTGTCAGGTTGAATTGATCGCGTAGCTTCAAATAGGCAGTCGCGGTTTCCAGAACGTTAAGGTCGCGGCGTTGCAGGTTTTCGATCAATGAGAGCTCGAGTTTATGCTGATTACTCAATGTACGCACCAATGCAGGCATTTTATCAAGCCCGGCCATCTGGGCAGCACGATAACGACGTTCACCAGCTACAATTTGATATCCGCCAGCTTTTGGCGTTACGACAATTGGCTGCAAGATGCCGTGCTCTTTAATCGAAGCAGCTAGCTCATCAAGCGCACCTTCATCAAAGTGACGGCGTGGCTGATCTGGATCGGCAGTAATCTCAGAGACTTTAATATGACGCAGATCACTTACCTGGTCATCTTGAGCCGCCGTTGGGTCGAATGATTCGTCCAACAATTCAGTTGGAATTAATGAATCGAAGCCTCGTCCTAAACCTTTTTTAACCGACACGCTCGATTACCTCCTTGGTGACCGCCTTGTAGGCACGCGCACCCTTAGAAAACTTATCATACACTCCAACAGGTAGCCCATGACTTGGCGCTTCAGCGAGGCGAATATTACGTGGAATCACTGTCTTAAACACCTTACCTGGGAAGTGCTTTTTAATTTCTTCGTGCACCTGACCACTTAGCGTCGTGCGGCCATCAACCATCGTTGGCAATACACCAATCAGATCGAGAGTTGGGTTCATGCTCTTACGAATAAGTTTCATAGTCTCAAGTAGCTGCCCGAGGCCTTCTAACGCGTAGAATTCGGCCTGAACCGGCAGTAGTACGTAACGCGCGGCAATTAGCCCATTAACGGTTAGTAGGCTGAGGCTTGGCGGACTATCGATAATCACAAAGTCATAATTAGGCGTAGTATCGATCGCATTCTTGAGGCGCGTAAAACGACGATTGGCCTGAGCAAGCTCGACTTCTGTATTGGCGAGATGTGATGTCGCCGGGGCGATAAATAAGTTTTTATGATCAGTTGGCAAGATAACATCAACTAACTGCTTGGTTTCCAAAATAACATCGGTCATCGTGCCTTCAAGTAATTGTTTATCGATTCCTAGACCACTCGATGCGTTGCCCTGTGGATCAAAATCAACAAGCAAAGTTTTCTTGCCCATCTTTGCCAGATAATAGGCAATATTAACCGCACTCGTCGTCTTGCCTACACCACCTTTTTGATTTGTTACCGATATGACAGTCGTCACAGTGTTTATCTTCCCTCTTCTTTCACTCTATTGTAGCACGAGCGGAATTAAAAATCCCCGCTTTTTTAAGCAGGGATTTTATATGTCATGTACAGATCACTGCCTATGCTTTGCGGCGACGCGCTACACTTATTAGCAGCACTAAGATCATTACAACAATAGCTACACTAATAATAACCCAAAGAGAGAGACTATTTTTTTGTTCACTCTGACCTACTGATTCTGGCGCAGTATCAGTCTGATCAGATGCCGCTGCCGCCACTTGAACAGGGTACGGGCCAAGATACGTTGTCTGATTGTCAGGACTCGTCATCGCGATATTTACCGTGTGCTTGCCAGCAGGAAGCTTATCGCTCAGTTGACACTCCCAATTACCTGCACCGTCCGCTTTGGTGGTACATGTCACAGGATCGGAGTGGACCGTTACAACAACAGTACTATATGGTGCAGTCTTACCACGAAAAACAGGTAGTGAAGTAATTACAGGTACGCCATCTATCCCCTTCTGATCAACAGACACAATCGGCACTATTGGCGCTTCATCAACAGGTGTCTGGCTCTGAGCTACAATCACTGCAGCAATGAGCGGAGACCTAATGATAGTAGCAAGTGATGGCGGTGTAGGTGTTGCAGCAGGAGCCGGCGGTGTTATTGGCGGTGGCGTCCCACTACCTTCATCACCAGGATTGTTATCTACTGGTGTGTTAAAACTGTATACATTAGACCCATTCACAGATACCGTTCCAGGCTCTGTAGTATCAAACGCATCAGGTAGCCAGATCTTGATTTGAGACGAACTCATTAGCTGCTGATCAACGTTAAAGCTATAGACGAAATAGCATGGCTGCTCAGTTGTATACACCGTCCCTGGCGTAGACTGCAGCACGGTCAATAAGAGACCACCAGCACACGGTAAAATTGATTGGTCATTAAGATTTACAGTAAATACACCAAAGATCGCATCATTAACCTCACTTCCGTCACCCTTGTAATAACTTGATCCGTTAACATTCATGATAGTCTTGTCTTGATCTTGGACGAATTCAACACCACTAACAATCTTTGGAGGTGGCACGTTGTACGTGAACGCTTGAGAAAGCGTATCAGTAGGAGTGCCTGGATTTGTAACAGACACATCGACAGCCGTCGTGGTTGTTAATCCAGCAGGTGCAGTAACGGTAACCGTCAGCATCGTATTAGTCACCTCCACCACTGGAACTACTTGATCGCCATATTTTACGACCGTATCATCTGTAAAACCTTCACCGATAACGTAGCTCTCCACTGTTGCACCAGGCGCATACTCCATCTGGTCACTTGAAACGCTAGTAACTGCTAGTCTTTTTCCAACAGCTACCGGAACATTACTAGTGGCAATAGAGTCATTACCTAGTCGCCCAAAATTATATCCCCAACAATAAATATCACCGCTAGCAAGCGCACAGGTAAAGTTCTCGGCCGTCGCGATCTTTGTGACCGTCTTATTTGCAAGAACACCAGAAACATCAACTGCGACAGGTGTACTGACACTTTCGACATCGCTACCATTGCCAAGACGTCCTAATTGGTTTGATCCCCAAGCATATGCACGGCCATCTGCTATAGCATAGGCAGTATTAGGTGGTGCCACAATACTCGTCACAGTCTTGCCCTGAAGAACACCAGAAGTATCGACTGCAACAGGCAGATTACCACTTGGTGCATTGCCATTACCGAGATCATCATGCTGATCAGGACCCCAACAGTATTCAGCCCCATTGGCAATTGCACAGGTAAATTCACCCTTTGCAGACAGCTGAGTGACGTTCTTGTTTAGCAATAGTCCGGTTACCCTGGTTGGTACATTTATGACCGAGGTTGTTGTCCCGTTGCCCAGCTGGCCAAGACTATTAGCCCCCCAGCAGTATGCGTTGCCGTCACTCGATAAAACACAGCTGCGACTTGCCCCGATTGCAAGTTTTGTAATCTGTTTACCAGCAAGTTCATCAGACGTATCGACGGCTACCGGAGCGTTTACGATAGTACCATTCGTACCATTACCCACTTCTCCTGTGAAATTACTTCCCCAGCAATAGGCGGCTCCACCTGCAAGTGCACAGGCGTGCGAAGTGCCGGTGAAAATTTGTGTCACATTTGTTTTGTCTGCGAGGGCTCCCACTACCTGCGTTGGAACAGTACTACTACTTTCAATATTGCCAAGACGCCTCGACGAATCTTCGCCCCAACAGTAGGCGCTCCCATCAGCAACTGCACACACATATTGCGCATTCTGTCCTATCGAGATCTGTGTTACATTTTTTCCATCAAGCAAACCAGCCACCTTAACAGGAGTACTGCTATTCACAGTCGAACCGTTACCGAGCGCACCGGCTTGATTACTGCCCCAACAATAGGCGCTACCATCGACAAGCGCACATATCGTCGCAACACCTAGAGCGAGGTCTGTTGGAGTCTTACCTTCTGGCAAACCACTAACCTTAACCGGACTAGATCGGTCCGTAGTGGTCCCGTCGCCAAGCTGACCTGCAGCATTATCTCCCCAGCAATATACATCTCCGCCAGCAATAGCACAGCTAAAATCATTACCACTCTTGATATCAGTCACACTGCCAGCCTGCCACGGTGGAGTAAATACCGCAGCATTTACAGACGGTGTAAGAATCTGAACAGTTTGCAGTACACCCAGAGTAAGTACTGCAGTTATTAATAATCCCCGCTTAAGACGGGTTATCATTACTCTTGCCTGTCGTATCTTCACCCGCCTACACCCTGTCTACCGTACTGGTCACTGCTTAATATATTGTCTTAATAATACCATGACCAGTATCGCCCGGCCTAGGGTAAAGCCATTAAAAAACCTCGCTGGATGGCGAGGTTTTTTGTGGATTACTTGATTGAAGTGATTTCAATCTTACTGTATTTCTGGCGGTGGCCAGTTTCAGTGTGAACACGTTTTTTCGCTTTGTAGCGGATAACGCGGACTTTGTCGCCCTTTACGAGGTCTTCGACAACCTTGGCAACTACTTTGACACCCTTTACAGTTGGCGTGCCGACGGTTGTTTTATCACCATCAATTACCAACAGTGCATCAAGCGTGAGCTCTTTTGTGCCTTCCTGGAGGAGGTCCACCAGTAGGGTCTCTTTTTCGGCAACAACGAATTGTTTGCCACCGATCTTAACGACTGCTTTTGTCATATGATTCCTTTTGTTATTAATCAATCAGTTGTCAATTGTAACAGATACAGACCGTTTCGACAAGGGGCTAGATATGAAATTGAGCCTACCTAGGAGAGAGTGGACTCTCTCCTAGGTAGGCTCGACTGTGAAATGAAGCTAATCGTCGTCAGAAATCTGCCAGTCACCAATAATTGCAATTATATCAGCGGCACCAGACTTGTCGTGCGGTGAAGCATCAGTGGACGTAATGATCTCCTTAGCACAGGAAAGCACCTCATCTAGGTCGATTGAATTTGCTGCAGCAAATCCTCTCATTCTCGAATTCTTAAACTTCCACTTATCCAGAGCATCAAGCACCTGTCGTCGCTTATCGTCATCCTGCTGTGTCATAGTTATTAGTCCCCTTCGTACGTTCGTAGTGTGCCTATCAGCGCATGGCGCTTCAGCCCACAACTCAAATGCGTCCAGATCGCCTAGCCAGCGCCTAAATGCCTCACTCTCCAGAGCTCTCCTAAGCGCATCGTTACCATCAAATCCTTCTGACATTCCGTACCCCAATCGGTCAGATGTTTACGTGTACTACTCCACCTCATCTCACAGCCTTAAGTTACGAGCGACTTTTTATAATCACCTAATTCGATTTAACGCCCATCCCAAGATAAATGCAAACATAGCCAACATAAGTAAAGAGCCCGCCCCGAAGGAGCAGACGCTCTACTTCAAGACAGGCTAATCGGTTAGGTTGAAGGTCTCGCGAGTGATTGAACCCTGCACATGGTCAGTCTCAATTTTCTCGGAAAGATTCGGTTCTGGATTCATGAATGCTCTGGCCCTATCGAGCCCAGTAATGAGCTCTAGAACCAGCTGGACTTTCTGAACCCGTATCGGCTTCTCCTGTTCATCATCTGATGCATCACCTCGACTGATAGCATCAGCATGCTCTGCAAGCACCTTGTCAGCGTAGCAGACTATTGATGACAGGTAGTTGCCAGAGAGCATATCCTTCTTGGCAAGTGCGATCATCGCTTCATCAGGAAAAGGTTTGCCCTCTTCGTCTTTCTTCAGAATAAAAACTCTGACCTGCTGTTCATGGCTCATGACCATTCGAGACCCCACTCTCATGTACACACAAACCGATTTGGCTCATGACTATTAATATCTAACCATCAATATTAGATAGAAGCAACCATAGCCGTCTTCAGGCTAAATCTGGCCGCCGCTATACAGCGCAACGATCACCATCATCAATGACATTAAGCCAGCCGCCTTATAGGCGCCATGGTGCAGTCGCCAAGATTTCTTGAATATCTTTGGCAATTTGTTTCGATACACATGTGCAGTCAGCGCTACAGCCGTCGCCATAATCAATAAAATGACAGATCCAAGGGCTGCTGGCGTCAGTGACTTCACCGCAAGACCAAGGCGAGAGACAAATCCTATAGGGTGAGACTGGGCAGGTGTAAAATCTGCCTTGACGCCCGCTACAGCTGGTGTTGCCCTGCTGGCATACATCGCCACCACTAAGCTAATTGGCTTACCATTCATCGTTCCATCAACAACCGCAAATCCAACTTCATGATAATTAGCACTAAGGACGTTAGCGCGGTGCTCTGGCGAATCCATCCAAGCCGTTGTTACAGCGTCAGCTGATCTAAAGTTTTTTGCGAGATTTTCACCAGCGTGTGAGTAATTGTACCCGACATCACCGAACCACTTCCACGGCTGCGTACCGTCAGGTGCCGTATGTGCCCAATATTGTTTTTGTAGCATGTCTTGCGCTTTTAAGAATGCCGCCCTATTCAATTCATCACTTACTTGCAGTGGCTGTAATTGCTCTTCTACACGACGAGCGTTGGTATCAGCTAGCAAATCGACGCTACTAATATTCTCTTCAACTCCTAAAACAGATCCAGTGGTTCCCACATTATAACCAACCTGCAAACCGATAATGAGCAGCAGCAGTACCGCTAGGCCATATCGCCGTGTCACATGTGGGCGGTATTGATTAGCCTTGTGTGGAACAAAAGCTAATTTCAGATGACGCTGTACGTGCGCTTTTACAGGGGTTGCTTTTCTGGTTTTTTGTTTTGTTTTCACTTGTGCTTAACAGTATAGATAATATGGCATAAAAAAGCGAGAGGCTACGCTATCACCTCTCGCAAATTTAGTTTAAAGTATATGCCTTACTGCGCGTTTTGACGACGAGCGGCAATCCACCAAATAGCACCGACGATAGCACCGAGAATCAGTAGCCACCAGTACCATGCAAGATTAAAGAGCTGCCAGCCGTTTGCACTTGGCGTAATCGCAGCAACATTTTTAGAAATATCAGATGCATCACCCTTTTCATTCGTTGTCTGCGTACCAAGAACTGCAGCGTCCTGGCCAGTGGTTGCATCCTGTGGCTGGTTTGCATTGCCGTTATTATTCACTGCAACAACCCGTGCCTGCGAAAGAGGGGCTAGCGTGCCGCTGACGTTCGTCAACGGAATGACCGCTACTGCTGGAGTAGTAAAGTTAAGATTTTTCTGCTGAGCCACATTACCTGCGGCATCATTTGTATCAGCTGTTATTGCATACGTAGTATTCGCATTTAACGCGCCTAGACCAACCATCCAGGTACCGTCTGTATCGGCCACAACTTGATCATCAATGATGATACCATTCACTTTAACCGTAACCGGACGACTTACATCAGTAGTAGTGCCACTGACTCGGTAAGTACCATCTAAGTTCTGCACAGGACTATTAATAGTAAGTAATGGCGCCTCAGTATCAACAACAACTGGAGCTGATAGCTGCACTGAGCCAGCATTTCCAGCGATATCGACCGCCCATACATGCAAGACATAGTTGCCATCATCGGCAACAACAGTCGTTGCCGATAACGCAGATGTTACCTGCTTGCCAATAACTTCACCAGAATCATCGGTTAAGAAATAGTGATACTCGATACTTCCGTTAGGAGCATCCCCAGCGCTGTATTCACCTGGATCTGTAGATGCACCCCATGTCCAGTTAATTGTCTTGCTAGTTGTTGGCGTTGCTGCAGTCGGTACACCTGGGGCTGTTGGACCGGCTGGCGTAGTTGAGTATGCACGCGTTTCAGATATAGCATTTCCCGCTAGATCACGAACGTTCTTTACGCCCCACTGCTGTTCACCCGAAACATACCAACCTGGATCAGTAAAGCTAACAGTTGCAACTTTAGTCGTCGCATTATAACTAGCGGTTGCATGACCCGTTAGACTTGCATAGCTCCATTCAGGCTTCCAGTTATTAAGAAGATAGTTAGCTGCATTTTCGGCATCAGCGACATTAACAGCCTCACTAAATTGAACGCTAAATGATGTTGCCGCTGGACCAGGCGCTGGAAAGCTAAGTGTTGCAGTCGGCAATGTATTATCTACGATAACATTTCTAAACAACGACACTGCAGCATTACCCGCTGCATCACGAGCACTAAACTGGATGCGGTATACACCTTCATTCATTTGAGTTGTATCCCATGCGTACGCGACATCACTTACTGAGCTATTAGCATTATAGTAGCCAGGTACTGGCGTACCATTTTTAAACTTAGCTACAGTACCATCTAGATTCAAAACGCGAATATTGTAGACCTTTGGGTTTTGTTCAGCAGCATGTAGGTCAAGATTTGCAGTACCTTGCATCTTTGCATTATCAACAATAGAAGTAGTCAGAACTGGTGCCTGCATATCAATCGTCATCTTCCAGACATCGCTCCATTGACCAACGTTACCCGCTGCATCAACTGCGCGTGCCTGCCAATACCATGTGCCGTTTGCGCCTGTTGAATGAATCTGTGGCTGATCGAGATACTTTTGCTCTGGACTAGTACTGTCAGTATTCTTCCAAACACCGCTATTCAATACACCGTCAGCATCTTTTGATGCACTTTGTGATGACTGGAATTCGTAATGAACTGTCGATCCGGTATCGCCCGTCACGCCGTTCCATTTAAAGTAAAAATCATTAACATCCTGATAACTGCTGTCTATTGGAGTCGTAAGAGTGACCTTGGCCGGAGACGTAGCATCATAAGTAACTGCACAGTACTGCGCCCACTCTGAGGTAAGACCATTTGCGCCTACGGCACGCACACTAAACGCAGATGTGCCCTCTGCACCAAATGGACCACTTAAGCTTGTCACGTTGCCGACATTAACCGGTCCATACTCACCGCCACCAGGCAGATTTACTTTATATTCATAGCTAGCGGCACCCGCAACTGCGTTCCACTTCGGTGTCACATAGTTTACGTTCGTTGCACCACCACAAGCACCGGTGTCATTAAAGCGTAGGTTTGTTGGGGTAGCCGGCACAGCTGGCTCAAAATCATAAACCATCCCGTTAAATTGAACAGCATCAGCTAGAACATTGTAATTAACATTGTACGTCCCAATGTTTAGCAAAAGAGCCGATACAGTCGCATTTGGATTCAAAGCAAGCACTTGCTGAAGTGTATATAGTGGCGGACCACCAGCACCGTTAGTCAATCCACCGACTGTCGAGCTAGACCAAAATTTACCCTCTGACACAGACCACTCTTGCCATGCACCAGAAGTATCAACAGTTCCGTTCCAGTATGGCTCATAGACAAGGTTCGTTGAACCGAAAGGGCTTCCTGTTAAATTCTTGATCGTAAGTTGATATGCCACTGCAGCAGTTGGAGCTCCTGCAATATACTTAGTGTAGTATTTAAGGTCACCGATTGAATCGAGACGCACATTGGCTACTGACTTACTCAACTGACTCTTTGAAGCAGTTGTCTCTGTGGTTGTAAGTTTTAATGCGCCCTTTCCTAGTGGTGCCGCTGAATCAGCTACATAATCCCGCGATCCACCAGACTGAGTACTACCATGAGTCCAACCCGTAGGAGCTGCTGATGATGTACCTGTCACGATACTAGTTGGATATGTTGCCGCAAAAGCGATGTTATTAGATACGAACCCATACAGCGGTTGCGCTACAAGGGAAAAAACCATCATTAAAGTTGTTATTATACGAACTTTTACTGACGAATCTCGCCGAAGTTGTAGTGCCATATTGAATTGTCTCGCTTTCCCACACTCCACATGTAGTATTACTTTGAGCCTACTATACCATACTGAGAGTCTACTGACTAGGAGATGAAGCTATACGTTTTACTGGCCATACATAACGGACACTATAGTAAATCGCGCCAGCCGCCACAAGCCACCAATACCACGCAATCCCAAATAATCGCCACCCTTCTTCACTCGCTTGAATCGGCAACGTCACAGCATCACCTGTCTCTTCTCGGGCAAACATACCCTCTGATGATCCTGTATGTGCGTTCGCCAGATATATTAATGATTTCAAAGGCCGCTGCACGTCACTCATATCAATCGGTGCAAGTGGGTCCAGGGGTTGAATAGCAGTCTCCTCTGATGTCGCTAGACTCGTCGTCGAAGCAGTAGCCGACGGGCTCGATGCTTGACCAGCGGCTGCACTTTGCGGCGCTGCATTACTCGCAGAATTATTTGATTGCACTGGCTCACTATTCGCCTGTGGAGGTGAGCTATTTCCAACTGGCAGTAATTGAACAATCGGCTGAACCGTTTTTTTCAACAAATTATCCGCACCCAGGGGCAATGCTGCGGCAGAATGAGTGAATAAAAGGCCGAGTGAAGTGGAGAGTACGAGTACGCTCATAACAAGCATAGCTCGCATCGGAACTTGCGCTACGTGAACACCTCGCATGTGTTTCGTCATAGTACACCTCCACTTTCGTCGTCATTTCAGACGAGATAGTGTATTTATTATACCATAGGCGGTTTGAGCGCCAAAAAACTACGAAGACTGTAGCTTATCGATATGGCTGTGATTCAAACCATAATAATGAGCGATTTCATGCCACAACGTACGCTTAATTTGTTCACGTAAATTAGTTTCATTATCAACAACGCGAAGAATGGAATGTTTAAAAAGAGTAATTTTGTCTGGCAACATTGTCATACTATTCCTACGCTCTGTCAGCGGGACACCTTCATACAGTCCCAACAAAACATGCTGGTTATCAAGCTTCATCTTGATTACCTGCTCGGGTGTTGGCTCATCCGCTTGTACAATCACGACATTATCAAGACCAGTAATATACTGCTGCGGCAATTCATTCATCGCATCAGTGATCAGTTGATCGAATTGTTCATCGGTCAGTTGCATCATCGTACTATAAGTATACTATAAAAAATATAGTAATTAATCCTG
>CAMLED010000024.1 GCA_946479115.1 uncultured Candidatus Saccharibacteria bacterium
GCCATGTCGACGGCGTTAATACGCTGACGGATGCTATCGGCTACTTTTTCTTCGTAACCACTGTATGTGTGAATGGCGTACCATTGACGAGTACTGTCGTATCGGTTTGTTGACATAATTTCTTCCTTTTAACCTAGTGTTAGTTCAAATAAATATTGGAATCCTGCGTCAAGTAGGAGAATAACGATGACGAAGAATAAAGTAAATCCGAGAAGCGCAAGCGTCAGGCTCCACGTTGCTTTACGTGATGGCCAAGTAACTTGTTGTAGTTCATACCAAGCACCTTTAAAGTAGCCGCCAAGTGCAACAAATGGTGCAAGGAAACCGTTGACTGGTTTGCTGGCTTTTGGCTGCTTTGCTGCTGGTTTTGTCGTTGTTGGTTTCTTGGTCACAGTTTTGTCTGTGTCGCGTGCAGTAATACGAGTCACTTTTGTCGTGGTCGTTTTGCTTGACGCTGATTTTTTTGCCTTTGTTGCCAAAGTGGTTGCTCTCCCAAATTAAATAGCCTGCTCGTAGGCAGACTGTCAAGTTACATTGTAGACTGCTACCGCTGTGGCGTCAAGCGTGCTACCATAAAGACACTGTGAATGTAGTTAGTAATAGTCTATTAATTCTTGTTGGTTTAGCACTGGTGGCGACGCTCGCCTACCGTCTAGAGCGCTCATTGTATCTATCTCGCATGAGGCAAGTATACAAAAAGCCAGCAGACCTCCCGAGTATTAGTATCTGTATACCGGCGCGTAATGAGATGCACGCCATGACGCAGTGTCTTGAGCGCGTACTCGCGAGTGATTATCCAAAGATGGAAGTTGTCGTGTTTGATGACTCGTCGGCTGACGACACGTCAATCCTTATTAAATCATTTGCCCATGCAGGCGTACGATTTATTCCTGGTACGGATTTGCCACAAGGCTGGCTAGGTAAAAATCATGCCTTAGAAACACTGGCACGTGAAGCCAGCGGTACGTACATCGTATTCATGGACGTCGATACACATATTCAGACAACGACAATTAGCCAACTTGTTAACTATATGGTTGGTGAAGACCTGCGGATGTTATCGGTTATTCCTGGACGTAACGATATCTGGCGCCCAAGTGTACTACTAGGGCATCTGCGTTATTTTTGGGAGATTGTATTATCGCGCGATTCGTCGCCAGCAACGGCCAGTTCGCTTTGGATGATACACCGTCGTACGCTTATGAATACGATAGCTGGATTTAGGTCACACAAGGCCGAGGTTGAGCCGGAGGAGCATCTGGCAGCGATTATCGGACCAAAGGCCTATCAATGCCTCGTGAATGATAAAACGTTAGGCGTCACCTATGAAAAACGCTGGCAATCACAGATCGAGACAAGTCGTCGCCTACTATATCCAATGGTTGGTGGCACGTGGCAGTGGGCAGCGATTGCTATATTGGCCTTGGCATTTATGAACCTACAAACTGTTATCGTGATGTGTGGGTTTGTAACCGGCTGGGGTACGCTGCAAACAAACGCGCTTATTATCGGTGCCCTCTTCGCCCTGATTTATGGACGATATACATACGCATTGTGGCGTACTAACTGGTGGATGGGCGTTATCCTTTGGCCGGTGATTATTTTGCAAGAACTTATTTTACTGGTCGCCAGTATCGTTGGTTACTCTCGTCGAACGATTACTTGGAAAGGCCGACCAGTTGTTTCGCCTCGTGTGGCCAAGCAGCTCGAAGCAATCGAAAATCTTTAAGCGGTTTTGTCGGTCTTTGCTTTAAGTGAAAAGCCAAAGGTTGAACCATGATTAAGGCGGCTCGTTAGTTGGATGGTTGTACCAAGCTTTTTAGCTAATTTGGTAGCAACGTATAATCCTAAACCTGTGCCACCAGTTTCACGCGTACGGTAATCCTCTGAGCGGTAGAATTTCTTAAAGACTTTATCTTGGTCAGCTTTGCTAATACCGATCCCCGTGTCATTGACCTCGAATGTCACCTGACCATCCTTTTTAGTAACAGAAACGGTAATACCACCTTCTTTGGTGTATTTGATCGAGTTAGTGATAAAGTTTTGCAGTAGTTCATGCAGGTACAAACGGCTGGCCATAACGCTGCCAAGTTTTGTTCCTAAATTTAGATCGAAATGAAGGTTCTTTTTAGCTGCCTGCGGAGAATATTCGGCGTACAGGTCACTGACCAAACTATGAACATCAATCTCTTCTTCCGCATCAGCAACACCGCGTTCAGCACGAGATAACGTACTTAGGTCATTAACCATCTTCGCTAGGAAGATAACTTGTTCGTGAGCCATCGTAACGCTGCTGCTCAACACCTTCTTGGCGATATTAGGACGGTCCATCATAACTGCCACGTTACTGAGCGTTCCTTCGGCAATAGCAATTGGTGTGCGTAGCTCGTGACTAACAACACTAATAAATTCATCACGCTCTTCTTCGAGGCTTTTTGATTTGGTGACATCACGCATAATCACGATGTAGCCATCTTGGTTAGTGCTCTTTTTTGAGACGCTATAGCTGCTACGAATTGGTGAAAACGTTACTTCGAGACGTACAACCTCATCGGCAATTGTCATGCGAACGTCGTCACGGACAACAACACTCCGTGATTGCTTCATAGCTTCCAGTAGACTTACTGGTTGATCATCTTGGTCGATTAACGGCAGAATATCGTCAATTTTGCGGCCTTCAAGACCCGTGTTGGTATCGAGCAGGTTCAGACTGGCGGCGTTAAAGATACGGACAACGCCATTCTTGTCCGTGCTCAGGATGGCATCGGCTAGGTTATTAATCAGCGTTAAGATGCGATCACGCTCTAGGCTCTCATGAGCATGGCTACGTGAGAGTTCGGTACTGTCGACATCTTGAATCTGACTAATTGATACAATAACGAGCCCAACAATCAATAGTCCGAGGGTTGTGAACATGTCAGTCGCCATGATTGTCTGTGAATCACTGTAAAGCAGCATGTCCGCTAGGGCCGTTGCAACTAATAAGGCGACGCTAATCATTAGCCCTGTTCGTTTGTAATGTAAATGAGACGCGAGTAGCAGCGCGATCCACCCAATAACAAATGGGCTGCTAAAGCCAGATACGAGCAAAATATAGAAAATAGCCAGAATGTGTACGGTTACGAGGCCCAGAATCATGGTGGTGTGGCTTGGCTTTGGGAAAACAAATCCCAGGACTGCAACAAGGCCCCATAGTGTCATGATGCTGCCGAACACTAGGTTGCTGTGATAGTGTGATCCATCGACAATCCCAAGAGTAATGAGTAGTCCGTAGCAGGTTAAGGCGATCGGCATGACTAAGTTGGCAAAACGGAGGATTCGCCCGGTCTCGTTGTTGATCTTTACCCCACCGCGGTACATATTAGGCCTAATTATACTGCACCATAACCATTTTACATAGGTTAAATCGATGGATTTTCGTGTTTTAAGGCACGGCGATGACGTTTGTAGTCGGGATCACCTTTTTCGACCAAGCTCCAAAAGGCTTCGGAGTGGTTCATTTGTACCGTGTGGCTTAGTTCGTGAACGATGACATAATCGATCAATTCAAAGGGTAATTTCATCAGTGCAATATTAAGGCTGATCGTGCCATTAGTACTACAGCTACCCCATCGACCACTAGCGTGCGAAAAGCGAACCCTTTCGTAATAGAATCCGTATTTATCTGCGAGAAATGCGAGTCGTTTAGTTAAGTAACTCTTTGCTTCAATACGGAGGGCATCAATGACCGTGTCACGGACGATACGTGCTACCTTAGGGTCACTTAATGTCCGGTCTTCGGGAAGTGAGACGATGATTTGTTGGCCATGACGAGTGGCTGTCGGAGTTTTGGTGGTACTGGGGCGTACAATCAGTGTATGGCTCTTACCGATGGCCATCCCAGGTTCATAGGTTGTTTCGTTATGTTGTTCGGCTAGCATGTCTCGTAGTTCACTACGTGATGATTGTAGCAATCGTTTAACTAAAAATAACGGCGCATAGAGTGGCAACGAGGCGCGCAACCGTCCGTCAGGCGAAACCTTAATACGTACATGCGTTGCCCGCGCACTACGACGCAGAGTGATGACGCCAAACTCTTCATCGGTGATTGTTGGCATACCAAGACCCTCTATCTGACAACAATGTTACCGCGACGACGTGGTTCATCGGTACGGACAGGCGCAGCAGTATGACTAGAAATTTCAGCACGCGGAGCAGATAGTCGTTTCAGAACAATTTTAGCCTGAGTAGCATAGGTGTGTTTACCACTAATGACGAGAGGTTTTTCAATTGCAGTTGGTGCGTTAAATTGACGAACGATTTTATCGTATTGGTCACTGGTAAGTGATTCAGAATCTTTACTCTTACGAAGCGCACGTGCTTTGGCAGTAGTTGGATCAGTCTGAACCCAAACAAATAATACTTCGTAGTGAGCGGCTTTGGCTTTGCGGACAAATGTATCACGTGCGGTGCGGCTAGCGGCAATACCTTCAACCACGATTGATTGACGTGTCTTTAATAGCTGTTCGACATGAGTGTCAAAGATAGTTACAGCACCAGATGCACTTTTAGTGAATGGAGTAATTTTTTCAAGGCTCGCATACGGCGCGTTAAATGTCTCTGAAAATTTTTCAGCAAAAAAACTTTTGCCGCTTCCAGGGACGCCAACCATGACGATTACATGTGGCTGGGAAAGACTTAACGATTTCATATATGACAGTATAGCAAATATATGCGCAAATAGACACGCAGTCTGATGTGTAAAAATAACAAAAATGATAACATAGCCGTTATAATAGAGAGAATGTCACAACCTACAAACTTCATGTCACTCTTCCGCTCATTTGGCGGATCAATTATTATCAGTATTTTAGCAATTATCTTCGTCTATGTATTTTTAGGCTGGCAAGCTGCTCTCGTCACACTTGCACTTATGATTATCGAAGTCACCTTTAGTTTTGATAATGCGATTGTAAATGCGAAAGTTCTCAATACTATGAGTCCGTTCTGGCAGCATATTTTTATGACGATCGGTATTCTGGTGGCTGTCTTTGGTATGCGCATCGTCTTCCCTATTGTCGTTGTCATGGCAAGTGCCGGGCTTGGTTGGGACCGAGTGTTAGATTTGGCGCTCCATCATCCTGAAGAGTATGCGGCAGCTCTTAACGGCGCTCATCCGAGTATCGCTTCATTTGGCGGCATGTTCCTTATGATGCTGGCACTTCACTTTCTCTTCGACAAAACGCGTGAGGCGCACTGGATTGATATTATCGAACGACCGATGCAGCGCATTGGCCGTTGGTGGATGCCTGCAACAGTAAGCGCGGTCGTACTGGCGGTAGTAACTGCTCTGCCATTCAATCATCACCCAAAAGAGACAGTTATCGCTGGTATTGTCGGTATCGGTTCCTACCTATTACTGAGTGGTATGTCGGCATTTTTCACTCGTCATCATGAAGCTGCCGAAAAACGTGCCGGTAAAAAACTACTAAAAACTGGCATGGCTGGATTTAGTGCCTTTTTGTATCTTGAAGTGCTCGACGCGAGTTTTAGCCTTGACGGAGTGATCGGTGCCTTCGCGGTGACGCAGAATGTTATCCTGATTGCTGTTGGGTTGGGCGTCGGTGCTGTCTGGGTGCGATCAATGACACTCTATATGGTGCGTCACAAAGTTCTGCATGCATATCGATACATCGAACATGGCGCACACTACACGATTGGTATTTTGTCTGTGATTTTGTTGCTGGGACTTTTCTTGCACATTCCTGAAGTTATCACTGGAGGCTTCGGTGTATTAGTGATCGCCGCATCGGTTATAGCCTCTAAACGAGCTGAAAAAGAAACGGTCGTTATTTAATTTTGTTTGACCTAGCTTCAAATCGAACAGATTGTTTGATTGGCAGAAACTTAGCAACAATCAGTGCAATACCTGTACCAATCAGTGCAGTTGCTAGACCGCCAATAACATCGAGTGGATAATGAACACCAGCATATATTCTGGCAAAGCCAACGACACCTGCCGCCAAAAGCAGCAGCCAGCCGATGGTTTTGAAACGCGTAAATACAAGAACTGCAAGCGCTAAGGTAAATGATGCAGTCGCGTGATCACTTGGAAATGATTGGTTAGCAGCGTGTGGTAATAACTGTATGATCGTGTGATTGACAAATGGGCGGTCGCTAACGAACAGTTTAGATAGAACTAATAAAATAGCGAACGATGCTACGAGCGTCACGGCACACAAAACAACACTACGCCATTGTTTCTTATATGCGGCATATCCGATGCACCCTATAGCAGTCGCAAACAGGATATAAATCAACCACTGAGCACAAAAGATCATGAGGGTGTCGATCAATGGACTTACCCCAACCCAGCTGTTAATAGTTAAAAATATATCTGTATTCATAATAAAAAGTGTCTCTTTAGTATAGCAAAGAATAAGCGAGTTAGAGGCAGTAGTTACTCTTCGTTTTCGACATACTTGGTGATTGTCACGTCGCTAATTGTTTGCGGGACAATATAATAGTGGCACTGGCGGCCGTGGTTGTACATCACTATACATGGTGAGCCAAAGCCAAGGTTGAGGTCGGCAGGCTTGGTAAAATGTTGATTAGGATCATCGAGTTGCTCCAGATAGCTGCAGCCAATGACTGTACCGCTTGGGATAAATCGTTCCTTTTCCTCAAATTGCGTTTGATCGCTAACGAACATTTCAATTGGAAAGTCGAGGTTCGACATGTCGTCTGGAATCGTATAGAATTTCGTGCACTCTATGTCAACTTCTGTTTCTTTGTAATATGGCAAGAACTCATTGCCAACCAACTCTGCTTGTTGGTACAACTGTTCGTGTTGGTCTTGCGTCTTAAGACTAAGAAAGGTATCGCTTGCGGTAAAATCGGCAGATGTACGAGCATTCTCGACAAGTTTTGTGACTGCATCGCTATACCTATTGCCGTTCATCTCTTGTTCTGTCTTCTCCAAGATTTTTAGCTCGGTAATACTGTATTTATCGGCTTGTACATAAAAGGTTATCGATGGATCAATAGTGTCACTGGGTAAAGAATGAAACGCTAATCGCACACGCCAAATATTATTGATCGGGTAAATGATGACACCGCCAAAAACAAGCTTCTCCTCGCCATATAGTAATTGTGGCTTATCGCGTAGCGTGTCATCGATATCAACCACGTCAGCGATCCCGAACACGGTCGCTTTTTGGTCATCGTAATCAACCCCAAAATATTCTGCGACACATTCGTCATAAGCGTCTAGTAGCTCTTCACTTCCGGGCGCATGTACATCAAAGTCAGCTAAGGCGAAATTGATTCTTTCGGCAACTTCAATAAATTCTTTCCAACCTTCGCTATCCGTAAAGTTGATATAGCGTTCAGCTGAGCCTTGTGGCTGCTGATCTCCTTCGAATGATGGAAAGTTGTTTGTCATTTACACATAATCTAATAGAGGTGAGGCAATTGCAAGCATGAGTATGTTCGGTGTTGGGATGTTAGAAACCCCCGTGCTCCGAAAAGCACGGGGGTAATGGTTTAGCGTCGTTGTGCTGGTTTGAGCACAGTAACGCTTGCGGCGGGAATCGCCATGTCGGCTTGGGCTGGATCCAGCATTGTCTCGGCCAATTGCTCGGGGCCGGTCTTTGCCAGAATCGCTTGAGCCACTTGCAGTGTCGCCTGCGGCTGCCAGCCCTCGTAAATGGGCTGAATCTTCGTCAGGTACACACCAGTCACGTAGCCACCGTATTTAGCCAGAACACCTTGGAGGGGATCGTTCTTGACGAACTCCTCCAGTAATTGCTCGAGTTCTTTTTCCGAATCGCTAAAACGGGTCGTTTGCGGTGTTTCGGTTTGTAGGATCTCGAGAAAGTGTTTGATAAATTTGGTGCTATTCTTGCGGATCCACTTTTCACCCTTATTCTCACGGATAGCGTTCAGGTGGTGGGTCAGTATTTGTATGATCAGCTCATCGACTGCTTCATTACGATAGCGCCAACGATAGGCTTTACGCATACTGACGGTTACAGCTAGATACAGCATATCACCATCCCATTGTTCACGATCGACGACGATTGGAAAGTCAGAAATGACAAAGTTTCGCTCGCGCGATTCCACTTCTTCCAGTCGATGTGTGAATGGATTGATAATTACCGGACCAGAGCCATGTACCACTTCTTTTCCGTAGATGGGGTTTTCCTGATATGCAATGAGCCTCTTGTCGATGTCGATGCGCCGTTTACGCTCTTCTTTCGAAAGTTTGCCCTCACCAGGAAGCGGCTGATACTTGAGGATTGGTTTGCCGAGTCGTTCCCGAATGGCCACCTTATCCCGTTTGACGAACTTGAGCATCCGCCACAGTAATACACCTAATACGATTACGATACTGCCGAAGCCAACAATCCAATTCCATGGTTCGTCGAGTCCGGAAATAAAATCATAGGCGGTACGAACAAATCCAAACGCTTCGTTCATCTGAACCACCTCCTCGGTGAGTAGTGCGAAAGGTTTGTTTAGCTGTACTATACCACTTTTACTATAAATATAAAAATACCTCCGAGTGGAGGTATTTTTGCGATTTGAGAGCACAGTTGCTAAAACGTATTTAAGTCTTTATCCATTTCGGATAGATCACTAGAACTATTTGTCTCTAAATCGGATTCATCGAGAACAGAGGCTGCTTTATCAAGGTCTTCTGTTGATGTAATCGCAGGAGCATCCGTTGTCTCGGCAGATTGTAGGCTGCCATTTGTTTTCATTTGGTTCTTTTGGTAATTTGCATAAAAGCTATATCCAAGAAAACCAATCATGGCAACGGTAACGATAGCAATGACGATTTCTACAGCCGAAAAACCTGAGCGAGATGATGATGTACTCATTACTGGGCCTCCTCGGTCATTTTATCGTCGGTGCTACTAACAGATTTAATACCAACGATTAGATTTTTAATTGCGGTACGATATTCCTTTAACGCGGTGTGAGTTTCGGTCAGTGCTGTCTTGAATCCTTCGATGGCAAGTTTAGGCTCGGCTACTTCACAATTAAAGGTGGCCTTTTGTTCCGCCAGCGCATCGACAGTTACCTGGGCTGCAGCACGTTTGGCGGCTATTTCAGCGACAAGGTCGTCGTAGGTATCAAGAGCAGCGCCCTTGTTTGTGTAGAATGTTTGGGCGCGTTCAGAAATCTTGTCGAAGACTGCCAAGTGTTTAGCTGCCCTTTCGGCAATGTTAGTACTGTGTTGGTTGATATTTGCTTGGCGTTTTTGGCAAAGCTCTAGCTTGGCGCTGCTTAGTTTTTCTTTTGCAGCTGCCTTGCGGTCTTTTAGCAATTGTTCTGCTGCGGCGCGACGCTCTTTGGCGGTCTGTTCGGCGGCACGACGTGCTTCGGTCGCGGCTGTTCGGTTACTTTTATCGGTAGTTGTTTCGCTTGACGAAGAATCATCATATTTTGACATATCCATACCTGGGGTATGATGATGATCTTCCATCGCTTCCATGGCACTGACTTTTGGTGTCACTGTTACGGCACCAAAAACGACCGCCATACTAACTACAGTAATAGCAGCACCAGACCACAATCCGTGTCCTGTTTTTTTCATTAGGAAACCTTTCTCGTTTTTGTTTTTGATTGAACCTTGTACTAGCAGTATATGCTTGTGTTTTGTGATTTGCAACGCTTTTTCGGGGTAAAATAAAACACCCCACCGAGACAAAGAAACGCATGTGCGTCCTCAGTCTCGGCGGGGCTTACTACTGAAATTACTTCTACTAAGGCTGCGTTTACTACCAGCGCCTGGTGTATTCGCCTAGATGCACATCCGACCATGGCCCTCGTCGAGGGACGAGCTCCCGGGCGTATCCTTTTTCACGTTGTATCTCTGCTTTTTTTCGGTCATCATAGGCAATTACGCTACTTAGACCGATCATCCATGCGATTGCAGAAACTACAATCGTTATAGTGGCGACGATGAGATAACCCCACCATGCCACTGGCTCATCTGTTGATAATGAAACGAAGCCGTTGGCTTCAGCTTCACCAGCGTCTTTGCATTTCATGCAAGCACGCTTGAATGGAATCTCGACCATGGCTGCTTGCGGAATGATGCCCTTTCCAATGTTGTACATCGCAGCTCCATCCTTGACACTAGCGGTAGTATTGCCGAGAACACGCTCGATAGTGAACGGAGTATTGGTTAACTGCCTGTTCATCATTTCGATCATGTTCTCATTGCCAATGGGCATGCCCGTTCCTGAGCGTCCCCATTCAATCATGGTGCCATCATCGTTAACGCCCATCACCACGACAATACCATTCTTTGGAAACGCGTTCTTGTCCAACCCCTTCAGCCAGTAGGCCTTCAGGGCATTAAAATACGCGTCAGGAGTGATAGCATCAGGAATACTGGTGGCTTTGATGACGACAAGATGAAGATCGCCCTGTCGCTGCATGCCAAGAGCCGCATTGAGCTGCATAACAGCAGCTTGCCACTCTTCGCTATTAGAGGGTGTTATGCCGACAAAGTTGACTTTGCGAGCATTATAACCGTCATATACAGGTGCATTCATGTCGACTGTGTGGGTGGGCAGCAGCTGTGCATCTTGCAGTGTTTGAATATCTTCAGGCGACGTCTTGAACATATAGTTGTCGGATGCCAGGACGTAGTTTTCGTACGTCCCAACCTTTG
>CAMLED010000025.1 GCA_946479115.1 uncultured Candidatus Saccharibacteria bacterium
GAATCGCCTTTGAGAGATTTTAGGTCGAGGAATTGTTCAACATCAATGCCATATTTGTTCTCGAAATGTTCAACATCAAATTCTTCCAAATTACTAAGGCCGTTCTTTAGTGCGTATACTTTTGTCGTCGGGCTAATCAACTGTAGCGCATCTAAATCACTCGTAAGTAAATAGGTTTCAATGCCCTTTTCGGTTGCTTGTTTAGCAAAGGCGCCAAGAATATCATCCGCTTCGTAATCATCCAGCTCATACAATGGCCAACCGAAACCTTCGAGCAGCTCATATAGCAAAGGAATCTGTGCGTAAAAATCATCCGGCGCTTTTTTACGACCGGCTTTATATTCTGGATAAATTTCGCGGCGTTTGCGAATATTAGTCCCTTTTTTATCCCACGCAACAGCGACATAGTCGGGTTCAAGTTTCTTAATAAGCTCAATAGCGAGGCTAGCAAACCCAAACACGCCCCCTGTTGGCGTACCGTCAGATAAGCTTAGCCCTGGCATGGCATAATAGCCTCTATAAAATACTGATTTTCCGTCGATTACTGCCAAGCGTTTTGTCATGCTACCAGTATAACACCTTGACTATACCCTAGAACGTGAAGACCTCTATCAGACAGCGGGTATAGCCGCTAACTCGCTGGGTGTATTTAGCATTCGTAAGTGTCACATTGTCATATGTAGGAGTTGGCGACAAAACATTGGGCAGCCCGCAGTCAGTATTCGGACCAACTGTATAATACAAAACCGCACGGTTATCACTGTAGTAATTAGCATGAAACCACAGCTGCCCTACTGGATTGCTGACTCCATACTTACCCAGCTGGATGGTCGAAACACCAGAATACGTCGCAAGCGTTTGGTTAAAGGTTGCGTCGTACGGCGTGTTCGTATTCCATAGATCGGAACTTGGACAAACCCCACCCGTAATCACTGACGGCGGTGCGATACATGACGATGTCGTTGGCCGTCCACTGGACGCCTCCCATGCTTTAAAGCCTTTAATGAGTGCACCGGCCTGTGCAATTATTCTTGTTGATTCGGCTCGTTCTTGGATGCCATTGTAGGCAACGATAGTGATTACCGCCAGAATAGCGATAACAACAATAACAATCAGTAGCTCAACAATTGTAAAGCCCGCCTTTTTGTCGTGAATTAGCATATGCATGTTGCATTCATAATACCAGTCAAAATATCACATGAGCAAGCTACCTAGACCGATTGGCTTATAGATCGCCTAATGCTTCTTTGCGCTTTTTTCGCATGTTTTGACGTTCTTTGACGGTTGTTCCCGCCCAAATGCCGCCACCATCTTCACTACTAGACAGCGCAAGCTGCGACTCTAGGCACGGTTCTTTGACATCACACTTCGCACATATTTTTCGTGCAGCTTCTGCACTACCGCCTCTTTCTGGGAAGAATATATCGCCATCCATTTCTAGACATAGTGCCTTACTATGCCAGTCTTCATTCGGCTCAGGTTTGTCATGACCCGTATCAACGATCGCAACGAATGCTAATTCTGGGCGTAATCGGTCACGACGAGAAACTTTCTCGAAAGGCATTTTTTCCATAGGTATTCCTCTTTAATCTTCGGTTATCATACGCCTCTCATTTAGCCGGTACAAGCATAATCAGAACAGGTTTGGTATACTAAATCTAATGAAGCACACTACAAACACAAAGATCGTCGCATTTGTTGGATTGACCGGCAGCGGCAAAAGCTCGGCCGTTGAATACTTAACTAGTAAAGGCTACCCAAAAGTTTATTTTGGTGGCGTCATTTATCAAGCAATGGAAGAAGCCGGCATTGAACGAACAGCAGAAAGTGAAACTAAATTCCGCGAAGAAATTCGGGAACGCGAAGGCAAAGACTTTGTCGTTAATCGGATTGTTACTCAAATTCGCGACCTCATCAATTCAGGTCAACACCGCATTGTTGCCGACGGTATCTATACATGGACTGAATATAAAATGATGAAACGTGAGTTCCCTGGTGAACTTACGGTCTTTGCCGTCGTCGCACCAAAGCACTTACGTCACCACCGCCTAACCACTCGTCCAGAACGACCTTACACACTAGATGAAGCAAACCAACGCGACTGGGCCGAGATCGAAAATCTAGAAAAAGGTGGACCGATTGCCATTGCCGATCACTACATCATCAACAATGGAAACCTTGACCATTTTCACGAACAGATCGATACTGAACTGGAACACATTAATTTTTATAACTAGTGCAGCGGCACAGAGGGTGGCATGAAACAAAAAGGTTTCACGATTGTTGAACTACTAGTCGTCATCGCGGTCATTGGTATCTTGGCAACAATTGCGCTCGTAAGCTACCGCGGTGTACAAGCAAAAGCACGTGACACTGAACGTAAAACTGAAGTGCAAGCGATTGCCGATGGCATCAAACTATACCGGTTGAAATATGGCAACGATATTGACATTGGCAGTGGCTGTGGCAGCAGCAACAATGGCTCTGGCTACTTCGCGTTTCAAGATCGAGGGGTACCTATCAGCACGACTTCTTATACTAAATCGATCATGCAATGTCTCGAAGAGGCTGGTTACCTTGATGGTGACATGATTGACCCCTCCAACTGCGTCAGTGGAGCATATGCCGCACTAGGAAAGGTTTGTAAACCTACGGGCTATTATTACATGAAATATACCTGTAATTACCAAGGACAAAGGGTCAGCGTCGTCTATGCACGTCTTGAAACCGAAGATCATACTAGTGACCTTGATAATTTTGATGGGGGCGCTAATACGTGCAGCTCTATAAGTGTCAAAGCTTATAATATGAACTATATGGTACTGGTTGATTAATTGGCTCAATAAAAAAATACCTCGCTGATAGTAGCGAGGTATTTTTTTATTGAGCAATCTAGATTACCCGAGGTATTCGTGAAGTTTCTTCGCATCTTTGTGCTTACGAAGTTTCGCGAGTGCTTTAGCTTCGATCTGGCGAATTCGCTCACGCGTGACGGCAAATTCTTGGCCGACTTCTTCAAGCGTGTGACTCTTGCCATTTTCAAGACCAAAACGCATTTTGACAATCTTTTGCTCGCGATCAGATAGCGTTGAAAGGATTGATTGCACTTGCTCTTTTAGTAACTGGTTTGCGGCAGACTCTTCTGGTGTTGCACCATCTTCGTCTTCGATGAAGTCACCAAGAACTGAATCTTCGTCTTCACCATCGCGGCCAACACCAGCATCAAGTGACGTGATATCTTGTTTGATCTTAATCACGTATTCAACTTTTTCTGGTTCCATCTCAAGTTCTTTACCAAGCTCTTCAATGGTTGGCTCACGGTTTAGCTCCTGAGTCATACGACGCTGCGTACGAAGCAACTTGTTGATAGTCTCCACCATGTGTACCGGAATACGAATTGTACGAGCCTGGTCGGCGATCGCACGGGTAATAGCCTGGCGGATCCACCATGTGGCGTAGGTTGAAAACTTAAATCCCTTGTCCGGATCAAATTTTTCAACGGCGCGGAGCAAACCAGTGTTACCTTCTTGGATTAGATCAAGGAAATCAAGACCACGGCCGCTATAACGCTTGGCAATTGAAACGACCAAACGCATGTTAGCTTCAGCCATCTTATCTTTGGCTTTCTTTTCACCAGCGACGACACGCTGCGCAAGAGCGAGCTCTTCTTCGGCGTTTAGCAGTGGAATTTTACCAATTTCACGCAGGTACAAACGAACGCTGTCGTCGGACACATCGTCAAAATATTGGCCGCTGTTAATCGTTTCCTCGTCAGCTTCTTCTTCATCAACTAGATCGTCGAGCGCTGGTTCGTCAATATCACTCAGTGGACCACCACTAGCGTCAATTACCAAATTTTCATCAAGTACTTCTTCAACTACATCATCTTTGGCCACGTGTTATCTCCTTTATAAGTGTATTCAGCTGGGCGCGCAGTTCAGTTGCTTTGGCATCATCACCACTGAGCTCTGCTTCGCGAAGCTGATTCGTTAATGCTGCCTGTGTTTGTTTCTTGTGTTCGTTTACTACTTGGCGGAGTAATCGTGCTGATTCAAAGTAACGATCTTGGTCGTTCCAATCAGCGTAGCGAGTCTCGGCCTTCAATAATAGTATTTTCACATACGTGTCGTAATTTTGCAACTCCTTAGGGGTTGTCTGCACACTTTTTCCTGCGTGAGTTGCCAGATAGGTGGCGACTGCTTGACGCTCTTCGTTGGCAAAGGCCGTTTGGTCAATTGTCGCAAATAATTCTTGGCTTGGCCCATCCAGCAAAGCCACCGCGAGCAAGTCATCTTGATACGCGGTATTATCTTTTTCCACCCGTGACAGCGCGCCAGCCACAGGCCGGCGGGTTGGTGCCGTTTCAGCCACAGGCACACTCGCGAGTTTTGTCTTGACCGCCTCGAGCGAGGAGCCAATCATGGTCGCAATCTTCTTTTCGTAGTGGTCCTGTTCAACTGGATCTTGTAATGATCGGACGACATTCAGCGCAGCTGTCGTAAACAATCGTTTTCCACTGGCTGTCGTGACATCTTCACGCTGACTGTACTGATCCAAAATCCAATCCACCGCTGGCTGGCTACTATCAATTGCCTTTTGCCACAACGCCACATCCTGCTGAATTAATTCGTCTGGATCTTTGGCCCCTTCAGGCAGGCTAATAATCGTCAGCTCTACCCCAACCTCACTAGCAATTGGAATTGCTCGTTCAGTCGCAGCAATGCCAGCTTTGTCGGCATCAAATGCTAATCGCACGTGGCCCGTCAGGCGCTTCAAAGCACGTAAATGTTGCTCGGTCATCGCCGTCCCCGCGGTTGCCACTACCTGGGATACACCGGCCTGATGGCTGCTAACAACATCCAAGTTTCCCTCAACAATTACTGCGTAATCATTGGTGCGGATCGCTTCTTTTGCCTGACTCAGACCAAAAACATGACGGCTTTTGTCGTACAGCAACGTTTGTGGTGTGTTCAGATATTTTGGCGCATTTGGATCATCCCCGCCCAAGATACGCGCCGTAAATCCAATAACTTGGCCACTGGCATCCATCAGCGGCACCATCATACGTCCACGGAACAAATCGCCACCAAAACGGTTCGTTAACCCCGCATCACTTAGCTCTTGGCGGCTAAAACCCTTTTTTGTCAAAAACTGTGTCAACGCTGTGCCGCTGGTTGGTGCATAGCCAATCATAAAATCTTGAACAATTTTCTTAGACAGTCCGCGCTGTTTAAAGACATAGTCGATAGCATGCTGATTTTTAAGCAAACTATGTTGGTAGTACTGTGTCGCCAGGCTATGTGCTTCCAGTAGTCGCTTCTTGCGACGCGCTAGATCTTGGCTGCCTTTTGATTCATACAAAGTCAGGTCGACATTCGCCTTGCGCGCCAGGTGTTCCAGGGCCTGACGAAAGTCCATGCCTTCGACTTGCATAACAAATGAGAAGATATCACCGCCCTTATTCGACGAGAAGTCATGCCAAATATGTTTGTCTGGACTTACGAAAAAGCTCGGCGTTTTTTCGCCGCTAAACGGACTGAGACCCTTGAAGTTACGACCAGCTCGTTTGAGCTGCACATACTCGCCAATCACATCCTCAATGTTCAGTCGCGCACGGACTTCTTCTTTGGCGTCTTGCATAATTTGATTATATCATTCTTTACCTCTGTCGCCTCCCCTATCACTATTGCCCACAGCACAAGCGTTATTGCCGCTACCCGTCCCGTATGCTTAAATAGACCCATATGAATCCAGAGACGCCTCAGTTACCAATTGATTATTTGAATCAAATCGCCCCTGCGCCACAAAAGCCAGGCTTGAATAAACGGTCACTGTTAATGGTCGTTATCTTAATTGGTGTCGTCCTGACGATTGTTATTAGTTTTGTCGTTTTCATCAGCAATGCTAGTGGCGGCCCAAAAACTGACATGCAAACATTGGCTATTCGCATGCAAGCATTACAAAAGGTAGCCGACACCTCGCAGAAGAACATCAAAAGTAGCTCTCTTCGTGGCGTGAACAGCAATCTTAAATCTTTCTTGTCGAATGCCAATCGCGACATTGTTGACCCATTGGCAGCTAACAAAATTGATATCAAGAAACTTGATAAGAAACTTGTCGCCAAAGTAGAAGCAGACACACTCAAAGCCGATCTAGAAGATGCCCGTCTTAACGCGACGTTTGATGACACCTACGCCCGTGAAATGAGCTACCGGCTAACTACCCTGTCGATCCTAATGGAATCAATTTATAACACTAGCCACAGCAAATCCCTCAAGGATTTCTTGGTCGCAACCGACGACAACCTACAGCCAATCAAAAAACAACTCGACGAATTTAATTCGACGAACCGCTAACCAAATTGTAGCTAAGACGTATCAGATCTTGGAACTCGTCTTCTGGCATCTGACCAGTATATAAAATCGTATTCCAGTGTTTTTTGTTCAAGTGATACCCAGGTAGCACTGTTTCATATTTTTCTCGGAGTAATTCGGCAAGTTGCGGATCACATTTTAGGCTCACACGGAGTGGCCTGCTATCATCGGCTACAATCGCAAACATTTTTGCCGTACCATCTGTTTTATCACCCACCTTGTAAACTGACGTTTTTTCGTCAAACGGAAAATCCAACCAAGTGTTTGGGTAACTAAGTAATAATTCATCGAGTTCTTGTCGGTTCATGCTTTCACTTTTCCTAAATAATACTGTAATTCCATAATACTGCCACGGATATCACCCAGCGCACGGTGCTCTTCAGGCTTGGCAAATTTCTTGCCAAATTTACCCTCAAACACAACTTTCCAAGCACTGACGTCTAACATGCGGTAATGGAGCCGTTCGTCGAGACGATGCCATTCGTTGGCAATAAATTTACGGTCCTGATGAATCGAATTACCCGCCAGCAGCACTGGTTTGTCAGCTTCAAAATGCTCGTCTAGAAATGCCAACAATTCATTTTCAATCGTACGGCCTGAACGACCCTTTTCATGATTTTGCAAAATCAATCCATCGCGCGCTTCGGGATTAGCATCCCAGAACGCCTTGCCGACTTTCATACGACGCTCGACTAAACGAGGTCCAACTTTAACGATGCCTTCATACGTGGCAAGCTCATTAAAATTCCAGTCGGTCACAATTGCGGCGACTTCTAAAATACGATCTTCAATAGGATCAAGTCCCGTCATTTCCAGGTCAACCCATAAAATTTTTTTCAGCCGCGCGTTGGCAAGTTTTTTATCCATAGGACTAGTATAGCAATGTTATTGCTGTTCGTCCTCTGTTCGACCGCTGTCTGGCGTAAACTGTAGACTCAGTGAATTAATACAGTACCGCTGATCTGTCGGCACGCCGAGCCCTTCACCTTCAAATACATGACCTAGATGGCCACCACACGTCGCACAGGTTACTTCTGTGCGTACCATGCCAAACTTATTATCTTCATGGAAATCAACCGCTCCAGGAATCGCATCATAAAAGCTTGGCCAGCCGCACTCTGCGTCGAACTTGGTTTTACTATCAAATAGCTTTGTGCCACATGCTGCACAGCTATAGGTGCCAGGGTCAAAGAGACTATCGTATTCACCCGTAAAGGCCACTTCAGTACCTTTTTCGCGCAGCACATGATACTGTTCGGGTGTCAGTTCGTCTTCCCATTCACTCTCGGTTTTATCAATCTTCATGCTTCTATTATACCGCGATTTAAAAAGTCGCTCGGATGGAGCGACTTTTTAAATCATTTTAGCTTTTCTTTTTATCCAAGCGATCGAGCTTGGCAATGTGAATTAGCCAGTAAATAACAAAGGCTGTTGCCAGTAAGGTAATGACAGATGAAAGGATTGCACCCCATTCAATTTCTAGACCACCTTTGCCTTGACCGTTAGCCTTCACAATCACCCAGCTAAGTTCACTGAGATCAATGCCACCAATTAAAAAGCCGACGATTGGGTTGATAAACCCGTCAACAATTTGCTTGACTGATGCACCGGCTGCAGTACCAATTGCAAGACCGACCGCTAGGCCAACGACACCTTGCTCACGAACAAAGGCCAAGAAGCCATTGCCACGTTCCTTTACTGCTGCAGCTGCAACAGCAGGATTCTTTTTAGTTGCTGGTTTTTTCTTATCTGCCATATAATCTCCTTTTTCTTATCTGAAAGTATAGCAGACACCAGCGGCGTCAGCTACTGATTCACTTGGCGCTGCTGAGTTAAAATATGCCTAATACCAAAACTACGACGCTGCAATAAATAACGGCCAAACAAACTTGCTACAATTACCGCACCGCCTAGCCCGTACGCCATATCGGTCATAGTATCGAACAAATCGGCGCGTTGCATAAATGTCCCCAGTACATGATCCGATGTAAACTCTACCAACTCCCATACGACAGCCACCAATGCCCCCGTTGCAATCACCATAAAGACTTGCAGCCACACTGGTAAGCGCACGGTTTGGCGCTCATGTAAATATGTCATCCAAATCACGCTCACCAGTCCGACTAATAAGCCCGAAATAATATGCACACCATCATCCCACAAGGTAATTTTTCCATACATGTCCAGCAGCTCGGCGGCATATACCGACACAAACAAAAAACCAACATACAAACAATGTAAAATCGGTGCAAATCGTATTCCCCACACGCGCTCAGCTAGCGGCAATAACATACAGGCGACAAGAATCCCTATGGTCGCAAATGCATGACCAGATTGCCCTGCCCCGACAAACACCGGTATACTCAGCACCATAATAACTTCAAACGGAAATGCCCAAATATGTCGCTTGATAACGTCGCGACTAATCTTCATCGCTACATCTTCTCTGGCGCGTCGATACCAAGGATAGCGAGCCCAGCGGCAAGCGTATCGGCATACAGCGCAACGATGCCGGCGCGATGTGCTTCGTGTTCATTGCCAGCAACTTGATTCTTTTCGTAGTATCGATTAAATTCTTGTGCCAGTTCAAACAAATAGTTACAAATATGATGCGGTTCAAGTGTACGAATCGCCTGCTCAACCACTTCGGTATATTCGCCAAGTTTACGAACGAGCGTGCGGTCTTCTTCGTGAACGGTAGTTGGCATGGCAAATGTACCAGTTTTTTCTAGAATACGGCGAGCACGAGCATGAGCATACTGTAGATATGGACCTGAATTACCCTGCAGGCTCACGGTCTCTTCAATATCAAACGCAATGTCGCCGCCCAGTTTATACCGAGCAAAGGCGTATTTAATAGCACCGAGGGTTACTTTCTCGACTAACTCTTTGTCTTCAACTAGCTCACTGACTTTTTCGCGGACAATATCTATGACATCGAGTGCACGCGTTACATTACCTAGTCGTGAACTCATTTTTTTACCATCAGCAAATTTGACCGTGCCATTCGTCATATGGGTCATCGTGCCGGCAAGTTCCGGGCGGAATGCTTCAGCGGCTGCATACACAACGCGCATGTATTCTTTTTGATCATTTCCCGTCAGGAGGTAGCGGTGTTCAAAATTGTAATCCTCTTTTTCCATCCAAATAACACCAATATCTTTGGTTTCATAAGTCGGTAAGCCTTTTGAAGTAACGAACACGCGTGTGTGCAAATGTTTCGACTCGTCGCCTTCAAACACGACGGCGCCATCAGATTTCTTTAACACGCCTTTTTCTAGCTGCTCCTGCACAACTTTCATACCCACAACAGCCGTTTGGCTTTCAGGGTAATAACGCATCGCTTCGACGTCGATGAGTTTATAAAAGGCATCAAAATAATCGTAGCTCCACTGACGAGTCGTCCAGTACATCTGCGCAAGTGGTGACGTATGATCGTCGCTACTGTGGAAGCCGTAGATTATCTTGTTTAGCTCATCAATATCGGTCTTTGCAGTAGTGTCTTCTTCGTACGCGCTAGCGCCGCGGACATAACACCCGCTAATCCAACGTGAACGTTCAAATGGATCGGTACTAACTGTCTCAAGTTTTTCAGGATACTCCCCGCCTAGTTCAGCCACCATGCCCCATAGACATTTCGCCACATGTAATCCAACATCGCCGCCAAAACTAGTGCGTTGCAGATCAGCACCACCAACCAGCATCAAACGTGATGCGATGTCACCAAATACCGTCTGATACAGGTGTCCGGTATGTAGTTCTTTGAATGCATTCGGACAGCTGTATTCGAATACAATTTTGCGACCAGCATAGCCTGGCTTTGGATTCTTGCGAGTCAGCGAAAGAAGTGCCGTGTCACCCAGGCGAATATTAATAAAACCAGGTCCGGCCACAGACACTTCGGTAAAATCTTCGTTTTCGCGAAGTTTCGCCGCGATTTCTTCGGCGATTTCACGCGGGTTTTTACCCAGTGGCTTGGCGAGTTGTAATGCCACGTTGGTGGCGTAATCGCCAAACTGCGCGTCGGGACGCGTTAATACGACAG
>CAMLED010000026.1 GCA_946479115.1 uncultured Candidatus Saccharibacteria bacterium
CAGCTTGACCTTGGTTAAGGTTTTTCTTGAATGCTTCGATACCAGTAACAACTGAGTTTTGTGATGCTTTAACACCAACGATTTCAACTGGGTCGTTGATCTTAACAATACCCTGTTCGATACGACCAGTAGCAACAGTACCACGACCCTTGATTGAGAAGACGTCCTCAATAGGCATTAGGAATGGCTTGTCTAGGTCACGAGTTGGTTCTGGAACGTATTCGTCAACTGCCTTAACAAGATCAAGGATAGCTTGTTCAGCGTCAGCGTCACCTTCAAGAGCCTTAGTAGCAGAACCCTTGATGATTGGAGCGTTGTCACCATCGAAACCGTTCTTGTCAAGAAGTTCGCGGATGTCCATTTCAACTAGTTCAACTAGTTCAGGATCTGCAAGGTCCATCTTGTTCAAGAAGACTACGATCTTAGGCACACCAACCTGCTTAGCAAGAAGAACGTGCTCACGAGTTTGTGGCAATGGACCATCGTTTGCAGCAACTACGAGGATAGCACCATCGATCTGTGCAGCACCGGTGATCATGTTCTTTACGTAGTCGGCGTGACCTGGCATGTCGACGTGTGCGTAGTGACGAGTTTCTGATTCGTATTCCTGGTGAGATGATGCAATGGTAATACCACGTGCGCGCTCTTCAGGTGCGTTGTCGATTTGAGCGTAATCAACCTTCTTGTTAACATCACTTGGGTGGTGCTTTGCAAGTACAGATGTGATAGCTGCAGTTAGAGTTGTTTTACCGTGGTCGACGTGACCCATAGTACCAACGTTGACGTGAGGCTTGGTTCGATCGAAATCTGCCATTTAGTTCTCCTAATTAATTATTTTCGCGCGCAATCTAATATAGGTTTGGCGACGTATGAAGTCAATTATACAGTGTTTTTCAAGAGACGTAAAGAGTAATTACAGAGAAATAGGCTTGTAAAGATCGGCAACGACATGTGTTTTGACATCATATATACTCGCACTGCCTTCAATATTCAGCATACTTTCTAATTCATCGTATTGACCTGCTAGCAGAAGCTTTGCGACAACACGCTGCGGACACTGTGCGCTATGGTCACAGCGTAGATCTACACTATTGCCACATGCAGCGTGCAGTTCATCCGTACGCTCCAAAATGGCGACAGCCGTGTTGTAGTACCACGCAGCCGCCGTATCCACATCATAAGATAGATCGACAACCCCTGTTATCTCCTTGCTACGCAGCGGAAACAAGAGCAATAACTCTTTAGCAGCACGGTGTGTTTCAGGATCATTAAACATTTCGTCCGAAGGAAGCAAACCTTCCTTTTCGGCTTGTTCACGTAGTGCGATTGCCGTCATGTCATCATCCAGATCAAGGTGATCGGCTAGTAGATAGTCAACAGCAAACAAGATATCGTAATTATCAGTTGTCTGAGCAGTTGAGGTGACTATATCGAGATAACTCATCATTGCGTCACGATGCGCTTTTGGAATTCTGTCATAATGACCAAAATCTTTATGAAAGTAGTTGTGCCAGTTATCTTGCTCGGTCATATACGGCTCCTGATTAACGTAACCTGAGAAAACGCTGTTTCATACGTTTTGCTTTGTTATACCACTAAATAACGATATTAGCAAGCTATGCCGGATCAGTTGTCGCTTGATAGCGGGTATGACTTCGCATCCAGCCTTTAAATTGAAGCTCATACAGCTCCTGTCGCTTAACTATTTTACTGGCAGTCAATATATCGTGTTCAACACCAAGTTTAAGCTTACTGATAGTGATGGTACGCATTCGTTCAGGATCTTCTTGATATAGCCGTTTCGAGAAATCAGGCATTTCTGTATCGCTTTTTAGATACTCCTCTAAATACCGTCGTGGACAGATCGTACTGTGGTCGCACATTTGATGCCTGGTGTACTGGTACTTATTAATACATTCCCGGCCGTGTAGTTCACTAGTAATTCTAACGACTTCTTTTATCGTCTCGTCGTACCAGTCGTATACGTTATCTGTCGATAGAGCTGACTCCTCAACTTCTTTGCCAACGTATTCTAGTGGTATAAGCAGCATCTTTTCTTTGGCGATACGTGGCTCGATACTGTATTCATCATTGAACGGTAGCTGAAGATTATCACCCCGTGCAATCGCGTCCAGCGTTAATTTTGAATCAAACGGGAGCTCGTCAAGCAATCGACTTACCGCCATAACGACATCTCGATCATCATCAACGTGCCGTTCAACATCGTTATAGTAGCGCTTTATCGCGCTCATTGGCTTTGATTCGTATTCCCCTGGACCTTGTTCGCTCATAGTAAACTTATTGTAACCCCTTGCTCACAGATGACAAGCATAAGAAAAACACCGCCCTAGTTGAGCGGTGTTTTTGTGTATCAATCGAATTATTTGCTTGCGCGTTTTTCGATGATTTCCTGAGCAACGTTTGGTGGTACTTCCTCGTACTGAGCAAGCTCCATCGTGCTGGCTGCACGACCTTGGCTCATTGAGCGGATGTCACCGGTGTAACCGAACATGCTTGCAAGTGGTACGTATGCCTTGATCAACTTGGCACCGCCCATTAGATCTTCCATAGCGTCGATACGGCCACGGCGAGAGTTAAGGTCGCCGATGATGTCACCCATGAAGTCTTCAGGAGTGGTAACTTCAACTTTCATAACAGGCTCAAGAAGGATTGGTTTCGCTTGCTTGATACCTTCACGTGTTGCTAGGCTACCTGCCAACTTAAAGGCAAGTTCGCTTGAGTCGACATCGTGGTAGCTACCGTCGTAAAGAGTGGCTTTAACGTCAACGACTGGGTAACCAGCGATAACACCACCTTCGAGGGTTTCTTTAACACCTTGTTCAACTGGCTTGCGGTATTCTTGCGGAACCACACCACCCTTGATTTCGTCAAAGAATTCAAAGCCCTTACCAGTTTCGTTCGCTTCAAAGCGGATCCATACGTCACCGTACTGACCACGTCCACCAGATTGCTTGGCGTGCTTACCTTGAACTTCAGATGTACCCTTGATTGATTCACGGAAGGCAACCTGTGGCTCACCAATGTTTGCCTCAACGTTAAATTCGCGCTTCATGCGGTCGATAAGGATATCTAGGTGAAGCTCACCCATTCCTGACATAATTGTCTGGCCAGTTTCGTCATCAGTGTGAACGCGGAAAGTAGGATCTTCTTCAGCAAGACGCTGCAATGCGATACCCATTTTTTCCTGGTCGGCTTTAGTCTTAGGCTCAACAGCAATCGATACTGGTGGGTCTGGGAACGTGATAGATTCAAGTGCGATTGGGTGCGCAGGATCAGTCAACGTGTGACCTGTAAAGGTACCTTTTAGACCAACGACTGCAGCGATGTCACCAGCAGCAACTGAATCGATTTCTTCACGCTTGTCAGCGTGCATACGAACGATACGGCCAACACGCTCTTTTTCACCAGTAGTGGTGTTCAAAACGTAGCTACCAGCGGTTAGTTTACCTGAGTACACACGTACAAAGATCAACTTACCAACAAATGGGTCAGTTGCAAGCTTAAATGCAAGTGCCGCCATTGGTTCTTTTTCGTCTGGTTTACGAGATACTTCGTCACCAGTCTTAGGGTTTGTGCCCCAGATTGCGTCAACATCAAGAGGGCTAGGTAGGTAGTCGGTCATGATATCAAGAAGTTTCTCAACGATCACACCACGGCCATCACCACCTGATACGAGGAAGAAGTCACCGGCAAGAACACGTTTGCGGAGACCGCGCTTTAGTTCTTCGGTAGAGATGGCGTCAACACCACCTTCGAAGAACTTGTCCATCAATTCGTCTTCAGCTTCAACAGCTGCTTCAACGAGAAGTGCACGAGCGTTAGTTGCTTTTTCGAGCATGTCAGCAGGAATTTCACCTTCAACAAGCGCCTTATCAGTGTAATCGCTGTAGGTGTACGATTTCATTTCAACGAGGTCAACAAGACCATTGATGTCTTTTTCGAAGCCGATTGGCAAGTGAACTGGCAGTGCGTTCTTTGAAAGACGAGTGTGGATGCTTTGAAGAGATTTGTAGAAGTCTCCACCTGTCTGGTTGATCTTGTTGATGAAACAGATACGAGGCACACCGTATTTGTTAGCCTGGCGCCATACGGTTTCAGACTGAGCTTCAACACCCATTTTACCGTCGAAGATAGTTACGGCACCGTCAAGGACACGAAGTGAACGCTCTACCTCAGCGGTAAAGTCGATGTGACCTGGGGTGTCGATGATGTTAATCTTGTGACCCTTCCAGAAACACGTAACGGCAGCAGAAGTAATCGTGATTCCACGTTCTTTTTCCTGAGCCATCCAGTCAGTTGTTGCGCCGTCACCGTCGCCACGAACTTCACCGATTTTGTGGTTGATACCGGTTCGGTACAAAATACCTTCGGTAGTTGTGGTCTTACCAGCGTCAATGTGCGCGATAATACCGATATTACGAAAGTCCTTTAGCGGGACATGTTTTTCTGCCATGGAATTAATCTCTTCCTCTTATATTTATTACTGCCATGCTATTTTTAGACATAAAAAAAGCGCTATGCGTCTATTTTAACAGAAATTATGCAGGTTGACCAGTAGTTACACCGTAGTCATTGCTATATTTCTCGTAGAGCATGCGCCAGTAGGCTGAATTAATTGACAATTACATATGTTGGGGTGATTCCCCGTGATCACATTCGCTGCAATCACGGGGAATCTATGGGAACCTACTTCTTGGAGCCCGAGGACTTGCTGCCCGATGAGCCACCGCTTTTCGGAGCGGTACCACCCGGTTTTGTGCTTCCACCGGGCTTCGTACCCGTATTAGGGGTAGTGCTCTTGTTGGGCGTGGTCCCTGTTTTATTCTTGTCCGTGGTCGATCCATTCGTGTTGCTCTTAGGAGCGGGCGGAGGAGTCGACTTTGGGAATGTCTTCAGGGTATCTTGGGCATTCGCACCAGGCTTTTTAGTCAAAGTGGATTTGCCGTCAGCACCCTTCTTGGCCGAGGCCACATCGTTTTCCGTTCCCGGCTTGAACGACAATGGCACCGGCTTGTAACCCGCAGGGTACGGCATCGTTTTTGCCTGGGAATATGGAACTGCATCTGCAGAACCGTAACGGACATTGTTGACAGACGCATTGTTGACCCAACTCGAGTTACGCCCCCAGTTTGAACCATTTTGCGTGTACGGATGATACATCTGACCGTTGCTATTCACACCGGTCAGAAGTGACAAAGCCAGGTACTGACTCACATCAAGATCATCACTGATCAAACCGTAAGCCAACAACGTGTTGGAACGACCGAACATCATGCTGTACAGAAAATAGTCGTCAAACTTGTCATCCTGCTTGTAGTAATGTTGGCTGTATCCCCCGTTCCCGTCCGATTCCAGTACGCAGATATCCTGCGTGCCATCACTGTTGGTCGTGGAGGATTTAACTTCATCCTGGTGCTCGGCGGAGTACTGGGCAAGCTGCTTGCGCTGCTCAGCGTTCAGACTCGTAAAGCACGTCACATCCTCTGTCTCTGACACGGATGTCGTTCCGCTGCCGGAAGTGTCGCCCGATCCGCATCCCGCCATTGCAGTTGCTACCGCAAGGACGAGACCGATCAAAACAAACTTATTCTTCAAAAGAACTCCTAAGTAGGTTCGATACTCACCTTGAGGTAAGCGCTCGCGCATGACATTGTCATAGACGGGCGCTAACCTCAAGGAATTATATGTAATTGTCGAAGTACGATTTATAAAAATCGTTTATTATTATAGCATTTTTTGTTTAAAAAGTAAATAGTCTACGATTCATTCGCTTCCATGATTGGATCATACACTTGACGACGTACCGAAGATAGTTCACTGAGGCTGAGCGCGGGCAAGTACATCTTTGTCGGCTCGGATCGTTTGTCGGGTTTGTAAAGCGCCACCTCAAGACAAGGAACAAGAGTCTGCACCTGATCATGTGGAATGCTCGTATCTTGGGGTATAAACTGAATAGATTTTGCCATGACCAATCCCGTTACATTATCATCCGCCAAACCTAGCGACACCTTACCTTCGTCGTCACAGACAAAACAGTCGCCAGAAAATGTTACGGTATATGGTAGCTCTGAATCAAAATTAAGCACATTACGAATGTAGTTTTGCAAGTCAGTCACTAACTGCATATCGTTAAACTCTGAGATTTTGATTTCGAGCGTAAAATCTTTCAAACCAAGAACGGCATCGTCTTCGTTGTCATAATTTAGAATGATACAATCTAGCTCTTCCATGAGTTGTGGGTGAAAGTATCGTAACGTATTTTCACCCATCTCCAATGACTGTCTAGGGTATTCGATTGCAATATCGTCAAGCAGACCAACACCAGCCGAGAAAGTGTTTCCATCATCCGACAAAGGCAACCAGAGATGGTGACCAACCTTATACTGTTCTACCACTTCACCATCGACATATTTTTCACCAGCGCTGGTAAAACAAAACCCATTTGAAACCATGATTTCATCACCAAAAAAACGATTTTCAATTTGATCTATGTCGTTGTTATGGAATGAGGCACGACCAGAAACCATAATCTTTTCATGATGGTATGGCCACATCGCGTCAAGTTCGGCGATAAGTTCGAGCCTATCCTGTTCGGATACATCACCCAACGTATTGACCATTTCTTCAAATTCATTTGCTTTTTTATAAATTCTATCAATCAGCGGATCAGTTGTTAATGATTCAAGTTGGTCAAATGTTGCATCGATTTCAGTATTAGGGTGTTCCATGTATAAATTAAACTCCGACTTATGTAATAACTCAAGCGTAACCTTTGTGAACTAAAAAATACCCGGCATGGCTACCGGGTATTTTTAACAGAAACCTGCTACTAAGCAACGATTTTGTCGTCACCAGGCTGTGTCTTTGAACAAATCACAACCAGGATAACCGCAAGGCCAACCACGACGTGTGGTACCCAAGCATTCCATGCCTGATCAGCAAAACCGAACAACCATGGTGATAGTGCGAGTAATGCGGCCGCTAGCACGTCGATCACTAGGTGATACTTCATGTTAATCACCTTGAACACACCCCATTCGTAGTTAGTAAGCAGGCTGTATAGGAACAAGCCAATACCTAGAACGACTGGGATAGTTACTGCAGCACCACCGACTTCTTGGAACCCAAAAATCATTGGGGCAAAAATAAGGGCGACAGCGACAATATAGTCGAGTACTCCGTGAACTTTGGTTGGTATAAATTGTAGTGACATAATCTTTCTCCTTTATTAGGTTGTCGTAATCATACTGTATGTTTCGCGTCAGCAATGTAAGATTTCATACAAACAGGTATACTATCGACATGGATATCGTTGAATATGTCAGAAATCGCCCAGTTAAGCACTTTTCAAAGGGTGAAGCTATTTTGAGCGAAGGCGAAGTTACCGATACATTACTAGCGATTCGCAGTGGCTACTGCAAGGTGTCGTCAATTGATACTGCAGGTAATGAACATATGTTATGGATCGCTGGACGCTACGACATTATTCCAACTGAACGATTATTTTCTGCACACAGTCCCCTACAGTTCTTTTATACCGCCCTATCCGATGTCGAGGTTTACCAAGTAGATAAAGCTGATTTTATCACCAAAGCAAAAGCCGACGTCACGTTGATGACCGAGATTGCCGCGAGCATGAGTAGCCATTACGATGATTTGCTGTCACGCATTAATTCTGCTGGCCAGACTAGTGTGCGCGAAAAGCTCATCGCTACCTTGCGCTACGTTGCCGAACGATTCAGCGCACAACAATCCGTTGATCTATACAGCCTGGGGCTTCGTCTGACGCACAAAGATATCGCGGAGATGATTGGCTCAACCCGTGAAACCACTTCGCTTGAACTAAAACGTCTCAACACCGAAGGCTGTATTACCTACGACCGTAGTCAGTTCATCGTCAATCTAGACCGCTGCCAATTATAGTAAGCTATCTTACATCGTAATTTTTATCGCCTGCTAATCTAGGAGTATGAGGTATCTACCATGACCCAACCGACTATATTGCTCCATAACGGCATTCAGATGCCACGGTTAGGCCTGGGAACATGGCAAGCTAAAGATGGCGGCGAAGTTGAACGAGCCGTCACTGCGGCCATGTCAGTCGGGTATCGCCTTATCGACACAGCCGCAGCGTATGGTAATGAGTCAGGTATTGGTAAAGCGATACATCGATCATCTATTCCACGAAATGAACTATTCATCACGACAAAGGTCTGGAACGCGGATCAAGGCTACGATCAGACCATAAAGGCTTTCGACAAAAGCATGAAACGATTAGGGCTGCACTATATAGATTTGTACTTAATCCACTGGCCAATGCCTGCGGCGGATAAATACATTGATACATGGCGAGCAATGGAAGAACTATATAAAACAGGTAAAGTTCGTGCAATTGGCGTGTGTAATTTTTCGATTGAGCAACTACAGCGACTGATCGCTGAGACGTCTATCGTCCCAATGGTAAATCAGATCGAACTTCACCCGTATTTCTTGCAGACAGACCTTCGCAATTACTGTACGCAAAACCAGATCGCCATTGAAGCCTATAGCCCCCTTGGTGGAAGTACCGGGAAGTTGCTAGATGATCCCGTCATTATCGATATCGCTACCGCCCATTCCGTCACCCCAGCCCAAGTAGTAATTCGTTGGCACATACAGCAAGGCCATGTTGTCATTCCAAAATCGACACATACTGAGCGCATCACCAGCAACATGCAAGTGTTTGACTTTGAACTAAATCCAGATGAAATGACCAGGATTGATGCCCTCGATAAGAATCAGCGCGTAGGAACTGATCCTGAAACTGCAAATTTCAATTGGAATACTAACCTGGTGCAAATAGCTCACTATTTAGGTCTGGTACATTGGTAAGATGGTCGCATTAAAGAGGGGCGGTTCATTACGAACCGCCCCTTGGGCTTAGCGGACAATAACAGCAATCTTGGCAAAGCCAGCGGCCAGTTGGGCCTGATAGCGGTGACGTCCGTCATTGATGGTATAAAAGCCATCGCAATCGTCGACAGTGATAGGCGGAAAATCATCGCCAGACTCATAGTCGCGGACATACTGAGCGATTTTAGCATTGCTCAGCTTGCGAAGCTTTTTGCAGTTAACGCGAATTTCATTCGCATCAACAAGGGTGTGTACTTCGTGAGTTTTCACTATGGGGCTCCTTTGTTAGGTTAGCCTCATAGTAATCACCTCCTTCGTGTAGAAAAGTACTATGTACTATTATAGCATTTTATGTATATATAGTCAATCTACCTTATGCCAACAAAAAACTCCGCCGATAGTAGCGGAGTTTTTTGTTGCAGGCAACTATTAGCTGCGAGCAAAGTGAGCGAAAGCACGGTTGGCTTCGGCCATCTTGTGAGTGTCTTCTTTCTTTTTGAAAGCAGCACCGGCTTCGTTGTGAGCATCAATGATCTCAAGCGCAAGACGCTGAGCATATGGCATACCACTACGAGCACGTGCAGATTGTACCAACCAGCTGAATGCGTAGTGCAAACGGCGGTGACCTTCTACTGGGAAAGGAATCTGGTAGTTCGCACCACCGACACGACGAGATTTAACTTCGAAGTTTGGAGATACGTTCTTTAGTGCTTTTTCGAAAACAGCAAGTGGATCTTCGCTATCAAGCTTTTTAGCAGCTTGCTCTAGAGCAGCGTACACAGCTTTTTCAGCGATAGATTTCTTACCATCAAGGATAGACTTGTTAATCAAACGCTGTACAAGGACAGAGTTGTATTTGCGGTCAGGTGACAAAACACGCTGAAGGCTTTTGGTTACTTTACGAGGCATGACTACTTGTCCTCCTTCTTAGCACCGTACTTAGAACGGCCTTGTTGACGTTTTGCAACACCCTGAAGGTCGAGCGCACCACGAACGATGTGGTAACGAACACCTGGAAGGTCTGGCACACGACCACCACGTACAAGAACAACAGCGTGCTCCTGGAGGTTGTGACCTTCACCACCGATGTAAGCCCAAACTTCTTGACCGTTAGTCAAGCGAACACGAGCAACTTTACGAAGCGCCGAGTTAGGCTTTTTTGGTGTTTTAGTCGTTACTTTGACACAAACGCCACGTTTAAGTGGAGCGTTCTGATCGTAGTAACGAGTCTTTAGTGCATTGTGGATACGGCCAAGCGCAGGTGACTTTGATTTCTTGATCGCAGTCTTGCGTGGCTTTCGCACCAATTGGTTAATTGTTGGCATGAAAACTCCTGTTATTCAAATTATTGTCGAGATAAGATGTATCTCTTGTATAGTCCGGCTTCAGCATCGCCTCGCTATCTCATTCCAATCGGCTTTACCTGGTGTGTACACATTC
>CAMLED010000027.1 GCA_946479115.1 uncultured Candidatus Saccharibacteria bacterium
GCGTTGATGATCGTGCACATCATCCAGGTCGTCTACTTCGCGGTGAAATAACGATCGTTCTCCTGTTGCCAGGGTTCGGGTTCGGTCGGCATCTCATCCTGCAGGTATTCCTCGACGAAAGCATCGATCTCTTGCTCTACTGTCATCGACTCACCGAGACCGTCATCAAGATAGTCAAAGTTGTCATCATAGTAGTAGTCGTAGAAATCACCGTACATCGGGTAGTCGTAGGTCGTAGCACAGAATCCACAGCAGTAGGCGTCATCCTCAGGCTGAAGTACTGGGCTTTCCTCGTAGGATGGCCAGTCGACTCGGGCGTATTCCGTAGGGCTGTAAATGCGGCCGTGCTTATCGCAGGAAATCGCTGGTGCGCCGTATGGCGGGCATGCGTCGCACGTGTCAACTGGAGCGTAGAACTCAAAATCGAGCTCTGTGTCCTCAAGTGTTGGGATATTGAAATCACCGTCACTAATAGCAAGTGCGAGATGGCGTCGTTGCGTCCCAGATATGAGGCGTGGAAGCGAGGTGTTCTGATCTGTATGGGCGTAAGTCACGACCATTTCCTTTCGGTAGAACGGCGAACGAAACTTATAGGAGTCATATTACCACTTTATGCACAAAAAGTCAATAGCTGCGTTGCCAAATACCTTTAGTTAACCGGACTGAATGTTAAATTAATAACTTCTACAAGTGAATGAACCGCTAAAGTAAGATTCCGTGCAAGTTGTATATGTTGGGCTTCTATATGTAGGAACTTGTTGAATAATCTTTTCGGCAGGTGGCACATCTGCAATAGTAGTTTGGGTTCCCTGGCTATTTTTAGCACAGGCATCTGGGCTCTGATGTGTAAATCCTACATTTGGATCTTTGAATTGTTCGGCGTTATAGTATCTGTAACCTCCGTCTGAACAATACATATATTGATACTTTCTACTGCCCTTTGCGATAATTTCATCAATTGGTTCTTTAGTATTTGTCGAAAGTGGAGCGCCAAATATTAAATTGTGTCTTATTTGTTTCTCGCCATCTTTCCCCGCTTGCCTTACTTCAGATTGACCTAACTCCAGATTGGAATCAGTAACTGGCGTAGTGCCATATTTTATTATTTCTGTTGTCGTGTAGCTTCCTAGTAGTGTCAGCATTAGTACACTCAGCGCAATAATGGCATATGAAATAATGCGCGCATGAGACCTTTTCTTGTTGAAATATTTCCAAGTGTAATGAATTTTTATGAGTAATAAAATGATTGCCAGCAACATCAGTAGGACCACTACACCCATAAGAATCAGATATAAAATCGATAATTCGGCATTTTGAGAAACGATCATGAGAATGAACAGGAAAATAATTAGTGGAGTGCCCGCCCATGCGAGAATCAGCCATCTCCATGCATGCGCACTGCTTTTCGGGACAGGATCTTTGTTACGTCTCCATGAGCGTATGTTAAACGTAATAACTATGCCGCATATAAGAATCAAGAGACTAGAGAAACATATCGCTAGTAGAGCTACGATTCCGTATCCTGGAAGAGCATTAGATAAATTGATGGTATAAAAAGCTAAAATGAAAACCGTCAAAGCAACTTCAAGCGTCACTTGTGCGTTATGTAACTTATCAAGCGCTTCTCGCTGGTCTTCACTCAAGGATTTTTTAGGACTCTTTTTACTCACATCATTCTTTTCTTGTTATGTACTCATCTTAACTGGTAAAGGGCTGATATAAAAGTAGTTTTTTTGTACATACGTAGTGGTATAAAACGACCGATATATGTCGGTCGTTTTTTTCGTAGTTTCTCGTGGACAAACTACTTAAAGGGCGTATAAAGTATATTTTGTAGTCTTACTACATCCCTCGAGAGGATAGGCGCGAGATGTGTCATTGCGCACTTTATCTAGAGTATCACCCACTATCATATGTAATCGTTGCTCAACTACCTCAGTTGTACAGCCGCTTGTAGTGTGGCTACCAAGTGGAATAAAGTAACCTGAACAAAGGACCGCGAGCAGTAACACTATTAGGCTGACAACTAGCCATTTATTGATTTTTTTCATATCCTAACGATACCATACGCAAAAAACCTCCACAAAGGTCTTTTGTTGTTATGCTTGCCATGAGCTTTCGTGGACGTGTTCAGAACTTTACACTACTAGAAACGGTGAGTTGATATCATTATTATCTACGATGATATCCGCGGCCTGCTCTGGCTTTTCTTCGTCATAATAGATAGTCTGACTGGCGATGTAGCGATTGATGTATTTTCGTTTCGCCTCTTCGTAGCTACCGATGCGCTGTTCATCTCGCTTTGCGCCACGCTTAATAATTACCTCATTGTCTGTCTGTAAGAGAATTTTGATATCCCAGTAGTCAACGAGCTCCTTTTTGTAGAGAAATACACCGTCGATAATTACGATCGCATCGACATTGGCGACTTTGTCTGGCGAAAACATTATATTATCCGTCGCATGATCAAATATTTTGTCTTTATATACCCACTTATTATTTTTATGCAGCGGCATTAGCACATATCTAGTAAAGTCAGAGAAGTTAAAGGTGTATTGATAGCAGCTACGTCCAGCGGATTCGTTCGGTGTGTATCTCACCTTCCTCTCATTCATGAAATCATCAATACTAATACGAATAATTTCGCGTGATGTTTGGCTGGATAGATATTCGGCAAGGATATCTGCCATCATGGTTTTGCCAGATGCATCTTTTCCATTAATCGCAACGAGTAGAGGCCGATTGATCTTGTGACCTAGAATGGTGGTAGAGATTGTGTCATAAACTTTTGATTGAGCTTCAGTCATATGAATATCATATCAAACGAAGAGATCTCGGCAGATTTCTATATATGAAATCACAGATTGTGTGGTGATCACACATGAAAAAGGCGAAACTATCAATGCTAACCACATACATTTAATCTAAAGATATGTGGTTAGTGCCCGAGAGATTCTCTACAAGCACCACTGTTAAGTGAACAGCTTGGAGACTCGGGCGAGTCCTATGTCATCCGCAGGCCGCACACCAGTAAGCCGACAAAGAAGCCAGCGATAAGCATGGTAAATCCGAAGATTGCACCCCAGATTATTACTCTGCGTTTTTCGCCGTTGTCGTAGTTTTTTGCTACGGCAAAGGTACTTGTGCCTGCAAGGATAAGGAACGAAACGATACCAATAATTGACCCCATGAGGTTCATAATGACTACCATTGCTTTCTCTAGTTGTTAAGGACATATACATAGTATAATATAATTAATAATATGTCAATTTTGAGGATGAGAATGAGTGGCATCGATTGGTGAAAAATTTAACCGGCTTAGTTGTTCAAGGATGAACCTTAAAATTTCAGAAGACAGACTGATGAAGTGTATGCGCATGAAAAGAGCTCGCACATTCTATGATGAATGGCTTTACGGCAATTGCTTGTCGGAGCCCTTTTCATTACTTGTGCGAGCTATGGTGAGTAGCTGCGTATCTAGTGGCGTTCGCTGACGGCAACAACTCCTGTGTACACGTCATCAATGATCTTGGGCGTGTAATGGATGACACTCAGTGTCTGACCGCGGAGACGTCCATTGACATACTCTCCGCCGGCCGACCAAAGCCGAGAATTAAAATCGCCGGTTCGATAGAGGCCTTCGGGATTAAGTTCTCTGACTGTCTTTCCTTTTAGGCTGGGAGCATCAACGTTAAACGTTACTGCTCGCTCTCTTCCATTGGTAGTCTCCCACTTCTTGCCATTAAAATTTCTGAAACCTTGGTAGATTTCATTGGCTGCTGTTTGAGCAAGCGCATGTAATTCAGTTTGCAGATCGGTTGACATAACACGTCCCTCTCATTGGTGACAATGGCAACTACACACATATATTAGCCTGGAGTTATAAGTTCTTGCAAGCACAAACAACAAGACCTCCGCAGAGGTCTTTTATTGACTTCGTTTATGTTTGGCAACTGCTAGCTGGCAGGCTTTAAGATTTTAAACTTGGATTGAATTTCGTGTAACTAACTCTGATCTGTAGTTCTTAATGTCGAAAATTAATTTTATGACAATTAATACAATGACCGCAATCGAAGGTAGACCGAGTAGTATCATAGCGAATGCCCCAAGCACTATCGCAATATGTAGGGGGATGATGCGCTTATATGGATTGAACATTTGCTGCTCAATAGGATTCGTCGGAGCAGGCTGGATGAAAGCGGCAGCTATTTTTACGACGCTCGCAACTGCCCACATGCCTAGTACTACTAAAATACCAACCGGCAATTCAGCATGTGATAAATTCAGTGTCATAAGCACGCCTGACGTTAACGCAAATACGAAGATACCGTCGATGAATGTAAACATTCCATAATGAAAAACAAAAAATGCTATGCCTGTAGCCTTGGCAGCAGCACCATTTAGGCGCATTCCGGAATCTTTATTTAATGTAACGGTGCCCGCCAAGGCATCATTGGTGCGTGCCATAGCAACAATAGCCATCAGGCCTACTGTGATGTTTTCAAGCCAAAAAAGAATAAGGATTTGCTTCCAGTCCCATCCCAGAAATAAAACTCCGAGTAAAGGTAAAACGCTGTAGATGATTATCTGTAGGATGAATGTAAGCAATGGCATTAGTATTATCATATCAAATAAAAGGATTTTGAGAGATCATTCATCTATCGCCATTTGGCTGGATGAAGTTCGAAACTATAAAGCCCGAACATAAAGATTTATGCTGCTACTAGAATAAGAATTGTGATTGATAATATGTCAAACAAAAGTGCGAACCTGATTAATAAAACTTATTTTTATTTAATTTTCAGGCAGGCCACGTTAAAATGGAATATCAGCGTGCAGTTCTTCATCCTGGAGCATACTCATATCCTCGGTATTGATAGACTCGAGCTTAAGTGAGTCATTATCCTCTACTAATTGATAGTACACAATACCTATACTCTTATCCCATGCTTTCATCTGCTTGCGATATTCTAGGAGTTTATTCGTTTCATCGAAGTCATAATTTCTAAAACCAAAAATTAATACTTTTCTTACTTCCGGAGATTGGGCGTCAGTATTAAAACGTTCTACGATCTTTTTAACAAAGTTCAGATTCATCGATCCGACGAGCTTTATTTCTGCGGTAGCAAAAAGCTTATTATTTTCGCCGAGTATGACTATGTCGTGTACGTGCGCAATTCCCGCTGTGTCGACAATTCTTACGTTCCGCTTTACTGTGTAATACCATGTCACGACCCTTGACTCAACTCTTTTAGCGACGGCTCGTTCAAAAAAGAGGATTGTCTTTTTAATGTTGTCTAGGTCGCCTACTGAGTCAGGCTTCTTAGTGTCACGATGTTCATTGCTAACCTCTTTGAGCTCATCTTTGGGCAGTACCGCAGAAGGTTTATTTTCATCTGAGCTCTTTTTCATCTTTTCCTCTTCTCTAACCACCTCTTGCGCTTCAGTCTGTACTCGCTCCGCGATTTCATCCCTAGACAGTTCGCTCACATACTTTATAATTTTAAAGACATTCTTCCGGTCTGAGCTTAATACCCCAGCTAGTAATATCATAAATTGCTCACTTGCAACCAGGAGACCGCCTATCAAGAAGGACACAAAGTAAATCCATGGGTTGGATGCAACTATAGCCACGAGAAACACAGCAGAACCCCCAACAAGCCTTACTAGGTCTTGTTGTACTAACTTGAATTTATTGCTACTTGAATTAGAATATAATCTTCCGATGAATAGAAGTTTAATAAAAGAAAAAAGAATCACTATCGATAAAAGTAGAGTGACACATAATTTTCCTACCTCTGTAGCGTTTTCTGGCATTCATTTAAAGTATGGCACCACATAAATAAATAGCAATCATAAGCAGCTTAGTACCCAGTCGTCGAACTTGAAAACTCTAGCTTAGATCGTAAAAGTTAATCTTATCAGCTAGAGACTTGTGAATGACAATGGTTGCATTTGCTGGATGCTTGAACTTAACTCGAGATATCTTAAAAGTCCAAAGCAATAGCTGTAACAATTCTTGCGGCTGTACATCAGCGTCCTTAATCCTTGTTATTCCCGATCCCATTAGCGGAACTGCTACTGATCTGTTTGCGTAGACGCGATCTACCTCATCCCAGAAATTCAACATACAAGCAATATAATCTTTAAGACTTAAAAATGCCCTATTCTCATTGTCGAAACGAGAAAATGCGGTCAATAGATAGTCGCCATCGACATATATTGAGCCTAAATCGTATTTGATCTTCTTGCCAAGGGATCTTTTTGAGTTGCGCGAGGCTATCGAACCTTTCAAGTGAGTATCATTTGCAATTCTAGTATCGAGGTTTGCTATCTGGTTTGCGTTTTTCTTCAGCACGTATTGACCATTTAGTGAAGACTTTGAAATTAAGACATCATCAGCTTGTGTGTCAAAGTATTCATTGAAAGCAATCGTTTTCAATCCTTTTTCTTTGAAAATATCACCCACTTTGACAAATACGGATGACCCGTTGACGTTGAGCCGTGCGCGTTGCGCAAAATTAGCTACAACCCAAACTACTAAATATATTAGAATGAGTGCAACTGATGCCAATATTACGTAAGTACTCCTTTGATCGACAGGAATCTCTACTACGATAAAGTAAAATGATGCCACGGCACTAATGACTGCAACTATCGCAGTATACTGTCTAAGCACCTTGCGAGATACGAAGGATACCTTAAGCGACATAGCCCAGGTCTTTGTAGACTGACGATTCGTAATAGTGGCAACCTATGTTTTTGCTTGAAGAGTAACCTTCGGCGTAATTATCAAGAGCATGCTTGATAATCTTTGAGCCAAGCGATACAGATACGGTGTAGTAGTCTACGTCAAGAATTGGTTTTGGAATGAAATTCTTGTCTACTTTGCGATCACCGTCGAGGTTGACGACAACAATCGGCAAGCCTAGTTTCACCATAGTTTCTATTTCATAGGCCAAGAATGACGTACCATCCCCTCCTTTTCTCTTTGCGTCTGCGCTGCCAAGGAGGATGAACTGCTTAGCTGTCTTCATCCGCTCCCTAAGATTAGCCTTTATCGTTTCGGGCTTACTGGTGTCCCGAGAAATAAATAGATCGTGAGCATCATAGAAATCGAAGTCGATATTCTTATTGTCTCGCCATGCTTTCATCAGCCAGTATTTTTTTATATCTTCACTCGCGAATGCAACGTATGTTTTGTTCCTATAGCTCACTTTATTACCTCCCTCAAGGTATTGTGTTGTCAGTATTATATCATATTGTGGCATAATAACCTTAGTCTGAATTAAACAATTCACAATGGCAACAAAGCGTTCAATCTGGCAACTTCTGAATAAGTCGTGTAACAAATACGTTTTCGGGTTCTACCTTCAGACTCAATCTACAATCAAGGAATGGAACAAAGTTAGGGGGCACGTGTCGGGCGGTCACTTTGTTCCCTATTTCCGCTTGTTTGCAAAATGAGCAAGCACGTGGAAATTGGCTAAAGCCTCCTCCGCTTGCTTGAAAAGAAAATAGCTGACGATGCTTTCTTTTCTGCACTGCGCTGCGCCGAACCACGATCTACGTTTGCTTTGCAAACAGATCATGGTTTGGTTCCACGGGTCGCAATCAAGAAAAAAGACCAACATAAATGTCAGTCGTTTTTCTTGGCAGGGGCACGTGGAATCGAACCACGATCCTAGGTTTTGGAGACCCATATACTAACCGTTGTACTATGCCCCTTTACAGTGAATTATTGTATCAAATTCTAAGGGATAAAGCGACAAGTTATAAGAAAAGCCCCTCTCTAACCGAAGTTATTGAGGGGCAATTCATTGAGGGTAGAAGGTGTTAGAAGTCGAGCAACTGATGATCTTGCCAATCGCGACGCTCGAAGTAGCTCATGCTAGCACGCAAGCCGTATTGGTAGGTGACGGCGGCGACTTTTTCGTACACCGCATCTGCTATTTCTTCGCAAAGAAGCTGTATGTCGGTATCTGATGACATGTATGCAATCAGAACGGTTTCTTCGCTGCTGGAGCGAACTCGAAGGCCAACCCTTTCGTGAAGTGGATCGGACATGTATCCAGCGACAACTTCGGCAGCAGCCAAGAGTTTCTCGCTGGGGTATCCGCGGTTGGTTTCCAAGCTGGCGCCCTGGCCCTGGTGGAATGTTGATTCGACCAGGATGTCAGGGTCGTAGGACTCGTCGTAGAGCCTGCAAAACTCGGGCAGACGAATGGCGATTCGACCGGCTTGAAGAGTCCGCGCATTTTCGTCGAAAATACGACTGGCATGGAACTCTTGCATCCCTACGAATACGTCAAAAATGACGATGTGGCCATTCGCTTCTTTTGAAGATGTGTAGATTGGTGTTGACGTTACGGTACGCATAGCACTTCCTTCTCAATGAACGGAATGGCCATCACGGATATGAGGTCATCTGAATAAATTATAGCACAAACACTATAAAATGTCAATTGAATAGTAATGAAAATCCCCTCGCCGGCTGATGCTGGCGAGGGGTTCTCATTGATGATTGGACATTGTTAGCGTGGGTATCTGAAGGGAAAATCATAATCCAGGCGATCGCGCTTCTCGGTCGTACTTGGTTCTTCGTTCAAGACGTATCGCGAAGCGATTGCCGAGAAGTGAGTGTACATCACCCCAGAGATGTCGACCAGGATATCCTCGATCCTTGCATTTGCCTTCATGTAAAAAACGATCTTCGAGGCGTACATTGGATTCTCGGATCGTGAAACGCGAATACCGATGTAGGGGGCGAACGGTTCGATCGCATAATGCGACAGACTGTCGACAACATCGATAGTGAGTGGTTCCGTCTCGCCATCGACACCGAGTGCTATAATCCCAAATCGATCCGACTTGAGAAAAGTTGTCTCGCTGTTGTCGTTGTCTTCATGTGGCACATGAATCATTTTGGACGTATAAATCACAACTCGTCCAAACGTATCACGTTGTGTGAGTCCAAAACGAGCAATTTGTGATGTCGATGGTCGAATGACGACTGGACGTCTAGGTGACATAACATGTCTCCAATCTTCAATGAGTGGAATGGCCGCAAGGATATGCGGTCACTTAAGACAACTATACAATAATTTAACAGGTCAGACAATTGATATGATTATTTGTCTTTGTGGACACGAACGGCACGTTTGAAGCGACTGTCAGCAACTGAATCAGCAAAACGAGCGATAGGTTCGTGAACAATAATTCGTTCGGATTTCTTTTTATCGTCATCAATCTCTTTAATCGCATTTACAAAGTATTTCTCTACTAGCCATTCACGGCCAGGAAGCATCTCGCCCACTACTGTAATACGCCATAATTCATCATCCCAGCGCTCGGCGTACTTAATACGGAGTGGACGCGCCATCATCATGGTACCGGTTGGAACGGTGTTAATGACCTTTTCAATAGCCCGCTCACCTGCCACGCGGTCACGAACGAAAATATCAACCGCCATAGTACGGACACCGCGCGGAGTCACGTGGACGGCCTGGATCTGTTGGTTGTGGATCCAGATAACCTCACCGCTAATATTGCGGATACGGGTTGAACGCAGCGTAAGACGTTCAACAACGCCCGAGACATCAAGAAACGGCTCTACTTTGATGTAATCGCCCACATTAAACCATCGTTCAATGATCATCGATGCACCAGCGGTGATGTCACGCATAATCATACCGAACGACTGTCCAGCAAACACGATAAAGAAGGCACTGGCACCAATCGCAGCGGCACCACTGGTGGCACCTGGGCTGATGACAATCCAAATAATGACACCGACAGTGGCAACGATAGCAGCACGAACGGCAGCAATTGTCACACTTAGGTATGTTTCAATCTGTCGTAAACGTACTTGGCGTTCTTCATCCGTCTCGTTATCAGAGTGCGATGCTACAACATGAGCAAGCTTGATAATACCTGCTGTTAGTAGCCGGCTAAGTAAATATGCACCTAGTAAAGAGCCGATCAAAATTAAAATTGAACGGTATGCATTTGGTGTGCTAAAAAATTCTTGTGTTTCTTTAATAATTGCGTCAAACATCATGCCTAGTTTATCATTTCCAGCGGTGTATTGCGACCGGTATATATTGTGGTAATTTCGTCGTCATTTGCTGTTGTAAAAGCATAAGCGCCGCTCTATAATGATCAGTAAAGTAGCGAAAGTAAAAAGGAGCGTTCAGGCGAGAGCTTGTGGACTGATGGTATGAATATACTGATGCTCGGGTGGGAGCTTCCGCCACACAACAGCGGTGGGTTGGGTGTTGCATGTTATTACATGTC
>CAMLED010000028.1 GCA_946479115.1 uncultured Candidatus Saccharibacteria bacterium
GGTATGTCAGCACTGGCTGAAAAGCATCATGTCGAACTGCCTTTCCATATGCGCGTACTGGATGGTACGGTGTATGCTCGTCCTGCGTTACAATTGCATAAGGTTGGTGACAAGCAAAAGATCTTTAAGTTGCTTGACGAATACGCCGAACTAATCGAACGTTGCGGCGGTCATTTGATCGGTGAAGCAGGTGAGGGTCGGGTGAAGGCACCATTTGCCTATAAACATCTGGATGATGATGTCTTGCAGTTGTTTGCAAGTGTTAAAGAAATCTTCGATCCAAACGGTATTTTGAATCCAGGTGTCAAGCAAACGACAGAGTTACGCCATCTTGTTTCTCAACTTCGCCCTGATTATGATACGGCTGCATTTGCCGATCATACGCTTTATAGTTAGACTTGAAAACCATGAGGTAAATCGGTACTATAATGCAGGTACGCATATAATACACGCTTGAGTGGCGGCTGCGTGAAACGCAAATTAACAGTAGACGCGCAGCGCGTTAGTTCGCAAATAGTATGCAGCTATCGTGGTGTTGTGTTGTTCTAGATATGCGCGAGTGGCGGAATGGTAGACGCGCTAGCTTCAGGTGCTAGTGTCCCTCGGGACGTGGAGGTTCAAGTCCTCTCATCTGTACCAAAGTAAAAAGAGACCATCTGGTCTCTTTTTACTTTGTTGCCGCCTAAAGTGGCTCTTCAACCTTCACATGATTTTGCAAAGCAAAATGTGGCGTGGTGGGTCGCGGAATGTGACCAAGTCCTCTCATTCCATATATTGCATACGCTAATCACTCAGGAGTATACTTATCCATAGACAACCACACTCCGGTCCCTGCGCGTCTTATTTATACACTCAGTTTCCTGTCACGATAGCACTGAAAACGGTCAGCAATATCTACCAGGCAGCTCTATAACTCGAAATCCGTTACAGCTAAGCAGTTTGTTTTAGTTGTTTTTTTATTTTCTAAACGAATGGAGAACTTGTATGAATAATGATGTAAATGATCGACAGTGGCTACGATATATCGAAACTCTGCGAGCTAATTCGCGACCAGTGCGGATTGATACGGTATTACAAAAGCGCATGGCTATTTTTGTAGCTGCTCGCAATGCCAAGCTACGATTAAAAAAGTAATTGGCAAACATCACTCCTCCGAGCCCCGTATCCCATGGCCGAGACCCTGTCATCCAAAAGGATGGCGGGGTTTTGGTTTTGATTAGTCTACATAGCTAGGTAGTAACCACAGCCAAGTGCTAGCTATTCGCTACGTATAGCAGAGGGCGATGGTATACTTATCGCAATGAGAGATAGTTTAGATATTGGTGTTGGTCCACATCCGCAACCGTGGCCAACTGATGAATGGTTTGATCCAGAGCTGTTAGCTAATGGTGACCGGCGTAATGTCGAGGATAAATACCGCTACTGGACAGTAGAGGCGATTAAAGCTGATCTTGATGAGAAACGTGTTGATTTGCATGTGGCGATCGAGAATTGGCAACATGATCTGAATATCGGTACGATCGTGCGTAATGCCAATGCCTTTAATGTCGGCACTGTTCATGTGATCGGCAAGCGTCAATGGAACCGTCGCGGGGCAATGGTAACTGACCGGTATTTAACTATTGTTCATCATCCAACGGTCGAGGAATTTGTTATCGCTATGAAACAAGATGTTCGCCACATTATTGCTATCGATAATTTAACTGGTGCGACACCGTTAAATGAGACAAAACTGCCACGTCATAGTGTGTTGATATTCGGCGGTGAGGGTCCTGGCCTCAGTGATGAAATGGTGGCCGCTAGCGAAGCATTAGTGATGATAGAGCAGTTCGGCAGCACGCGGTCAGTAAACGTCGGTGTGGCCTCTGGTATTGTGATGTATGCCTGGATACAACAGCACGCTTTGACATTTACAAAATAAGCTCGCATAATAAAACTATGGAAAACGGCAATTCGTCCGAGCCTGCACAACGCGCTATGCTGCGCTTTAACGGCAGCGAGAGTTTGGCACATGTCGTTGAAAAAACCTTTATTGCACCCCAATTTCATCATCAATTTGCTGTACGTGCGTTGCATCTTTATCTAGTTACCGAACATCCAGTCGATATTGATACCCACGCCGACGGCGCCTTGGCGCTACTTGATGGTCATGACCCACTCGAGAGATATAATGCCGGCATCGCCCAGCCACATAAGGGCGAGGATTTATACCGACACCACTATCCGTTACTATCAGACACTATACGTGGTGTTGAATATCAGGGGCGATCGCGTGGAGTAAGTCTATTGTTTCAACTCGCGCTAAGTGATTATGAGCGGCACCAGCTTTTAGCGTCACCATTCAATGATGTACGGAACGGTGCGGCATATGTCGCAACTCAAGTTCATGAGCAGTGGCTCGTAAAGGGCAAAGCTCTCGATGAAGGTATGCATGAATTAAGCGGGGCACTTGGGGCGAGCCATCCGACTATTCGGCATAGAGGCTATTTACTTGATAGCTATTACGTAACAAAGCCGACGGCAATTATCATCCCGTCATCGTATCCACCTAGCCAAGCGAAATAGTACCAGGTGCATGACATTGTGGTTACGCTTGCAAACAGAGGTGATTTATGCAACGATATATAGTAAATGAGCAGTCTATCATCACAACCATACAAGGGCACACGCGACTATTACCCAGCTGAAAAGCGCATACAGAATTACATCTTTGCGCATTGGCGTCGTGTGGCGATGAGTTATGGTTACGAAGAGTACGGTGCACCAATGATCGAGCCACTCGAGGTGTACGCCGCTAAATCTGGCCAAGAGCTAGCTAGTGAGCAAACCTATGCCTTTACTGACCGCGGTAGCCGTATGGTAGCAATCCGTCCTGAAATGACCCCAAGTATTAGCCGTATGGTTGCAGCTCGTCGTCAAGAAATGGCATATCCTGCACGTTTGTTCTCGATTGCTAACTTTATGCGCTACGAACGCCCACAGCGTGGTCGTGAGCGTGAATTTTGGCAGCTAAACACCGACATCTTTGGTGTTGAAGGTCCAGTGCCTGAATCTGAAATTATTGCTATGGGTGCTGAATTCCTCAAGGTATTTGGTGCGACTGATGACATGTATGTGATCAAGATCAACAACCGCAAGTTGATCAACTTTATGATGGCACAGTACCTGGGGCTTGATACTATCCAAGCTCAGCTAATGACGAAATTATTCGATCGTAAAAATAAGATTAGCAACGAAGATTTTCGTGACCAAGCAATTGATATCTTTGGTCAAGAAATGGCAAGCGCTGGCTTGTCTAAGATCGCTGCACTACTAACGGCAAAGAATATGTCAGAACTTCCAGAAGAGATTCGCGACAGTGCTGCTGTCAAAGAAGTTCAAGAACTGTTTACTCTGCTTGAAGCCGCTGGTGTCAAGAACGCTGTCTTTGATATTACATTGATGCGTGGTCTGGACTATTACACCGGTACCGTCTTTGAATTCTTTGATAACCACCCAGACAATAATCGCTCACTCTTTGGTGGCGGCCGTTATGACGGATTAGTCGGACTATTCGGTGCCGAGCAGATCTCTGCCGTTGGTATGGCGCCAGGCCTCACGATGACCGAGCTATTCTTGCAGACACACGATCTATTGCCAAAACTGCCATCAACAACCGATGCGTATGTTGTGGTTCTTGGCGAAGATACGCTTAGTGGTGCTATGAAACTAGCAACTGCACTCCGCACCGAAGGTGTTAATACTGAACTTGATACGACCGGTCGTAAACTGGACAAGCAGATTAAAACTGCGGTTAAAAAAGACATTCCATTTATTATCTTTGTTGGTGAAGAAGAGTTGAAGACTGAAGTCTACTCATTCAAAGACACCGCATCAAGCGAAGAGCAAAAACTGAGTTTTGAACGTATCGTGACTACAGTAAAAGATCGTCGCCGTGTACACAACGACGAACTCGACGACCTCTTTGTCTAGTATTGCATTTTTATACTAATTATGGTAATATAGTATTTAGAGATATTTTTCATTTGAAGATATCTAGTGTGTCATTTTTGACACTTAGAGACAGAGGTGAGTTCTGTGAAATATGGACCTATGGCAATAACAGTTATCGGCGCCGTGATAATAGGAGCCTCCAGCTTGCTTGCGCTTAATTCTACAGCCCAATTAATTGGCACAGCTTGCGGGGTAGTCGTCATGACAATCGGCCATTGCACATTTCTTGTGCTTCAAAGAATCGATGGTCTTATCGCTACACTGGCCGAAAAGTCCGTATCGACACAGAATCAATCGAGTCCGTCCGAGGAGTGAAGTCCATTTCACATTCGACGAGAACAGATCCTCTGTCTCTTGTCACCAAAGGTGTTATAGGAAACTATGACGGTTTTGGTGACGAGTACCAATTTGATGACCCTTTCGATCTCTGTTATAGTAGGTCGAGTATGAAAACATCTGTAAACCACCTATCTGACACCAAAGTCGAGTTGACAATCTCACTCGGCAAAGAAGAGTTGGCTGCTGCCGAGCAGGTTGCTACCAACAAACTTGCAAAAACCGTTAAAGTTCCTGGCTTCCGTAAGGGAAACGTGCCAGCGAGTGTCGCTGCGAAACATATCGATCCTGAAATGCTCGCACAGCAAACACTTGACGACGCTTTGTCAAAAGCCGTTGCTCAGGCGTACCTAGACGAAGAAATCCAGGCACTCGACCGTCCTGCAGTAGAAATCAAGAAATTTGTTCCTGGCCAGGAGCTAGAATTTACTGCTGAGGCTGAAATCTTGCCAAAGGTCACCCTGGGTGACTACAAGAAGCTAAAGGCTGAAAAAGCGAAAATCACTGTCGCCGCCAAAGATGTAAATGAAATTATCGAACGTATGCGTAGTGGTATGGGCGAAAAGAAAGCAGTTGAACGCGCTGCCAAAGATGGTGACGAAGTAAAAATCGACTTCGTTGGTAAAAAAGATGACGTTGCCTTTGACGGTGGTACTGGTACAGATTACGACCTGACTCTTGGTAGCAGCTCATTCATCCCTGGATTTGAAGAGGGAATTGTTGGCAAAAAGGTTGGTGAAACATTCGATCTTAAATTGAAGTTCCCTGAAACCTATCACGTTGCCGATCTAAAGGGTGCGGATGTCGTCTTTACGACGACTCTTAAAGAAGTAAAAGAAATCGTTCTTCCAGAATTAACAGATGAATTCGCTGCTAAGGTTGGTCCATTTACGACTGTTGATGAGCTAAAAGCTGATATCAAGCGTGAACTTACTGCTCAAAAAGAGCGCGAAGATGGTGAAAAGATCAAAGACGATCTTGTTAAGCAATTGATCGACGTCAGCACCGTTCCAGTACCTGAAATTTTGATCAACGATCAAGCTGAATCTATCGAACGCGACATGACTCAGAATCTTATGTACCAAGGCTTAACCCTTGACCAGTACCTAGACAATAAAGGTTTTGAAAGCAAAGAGAAGTGGCTAGAAACAGAAGTACGCGAAGCTGCGACCAAGCGTGTCCAGGCTGGTTTGGTACTTGCTGAGCTCAGCAAGGCTGAAAAGATCGAAGCTACGAACAAAGAGCTTGATGAGCACGTTGCGCTTTACAAGACACAGTACGCTAACAACCCACAGATGGTTGCACAGTTCGATCAGCCAGAAGCGCGCCGCGATATTGCGAACCGTTTGCTAACTGAAAAGACTGTTGAGCGACTTGTTGAACTAAACACTAAAAAATAGTTTCACAATAATTAAGAACCCCCGCCCAAACTATTCGTTCGGGCGGGGGTTTGTTGTTCAAGAGAAGGTAAGTCGACGCGTACTAAGATCGGCGTGGACGGTGGTTATGCCGGTGAGCTGACGTCTGAGCTCAACACAATCTTGGTTCATGAAATACAACGCGCCTTCATGTAGGTCGAAGCTGAGTTCCGTGACATGTCCACTCTCATCTACTGCGCAGACTTTGGTGGACGGTCTAATGGGTGATAAGCGCAAGAAACGCATGAAGTGAATGTTCTCTACCGGCTTGACGAGTCTTGCTTGGGTCTTAACAATGCCATAGGTGTTCATCGACAAAGCAGGCCATAGCAAAAGCCAGTAGACACCACTTTCTTCAACAAAACGTTTTCTCAGGCGATCACCACCTGGATACTGAGCAATGTGGATTGCTCGGCTAGCGGCTCGAATGTTAGCGGGAGACAACGCGGGGTCGGTGAGCAATGTATTAAGTTCACCAGCCGATATCGTTTCCATGACTGTGCCTTTCTCTTGAATTGGGAATGTACGATATATTATTTTTATCATAAACTCATGAATATGCAATAGATTGGCATGAAAATACCCCCGAACCACATTGTGATTCGGGGGTATTGCACGTTTCTCAGCCGAGAAGCTCAAGCTGAGCTGTCGCTAGGTGAAGCCGTATGCCAGTCTGCGTAGATGGATTTGGTTTCTCTGTCCCGTTATGAATATCCAGTTGGAACTGAAGGGACTGAATTTGAAGTTCGGTTGGATGCACTGAGTCATCTGTCCAAAAATATGGCTTCAGGACAGGGATGGTTACTGCATAAAGCAAATCACCTTCTTTGGGTGCGTACTCAAACCCCGGCGTACTGAATTGACACAGTGATGGATGCCTGTGGCCGCTGTTGCTGAGCCAGTAGTCAACCCTGACTTCGACGTCATTATCAGGCCGACGATTTATTTGCTGTAGCACGGCGTGCCAATGAGGCCGAATACTGCCTGGAGACATCTCCACTTCGATCAATTCGCCAACTCCATAGCGAATGGATAACCGCCGAATGATGCCGGCGGTGGTCATAAAAATATTTTCCATAACCTGCCTACTTCACTAGTGATGGGAAAGTGCAATAGAGTATTTATAACATTATTTACATATATAATCAATGACATGAAAAAACCAGCAGGGAGATCTGCTGGTTGGTTGTCCGCTGTAATCATCGGTGTTACAGCGGATAGTACCTAGTCTGGCTCTTTAGAGCGAATAGTACCATGAGAGGCAGATGACACTTAGGATGGCGAAGCCCACGAGAGGTAATAGCACCCAGAGGATTAATATTATAGCTCTCGGGCTAAGATCGCCTTCGTACCATACGTGCACACATGCCGCAAGAACGTACAGCAGTACGAGTACCATGACGACGGTTAGCAATATAAAGGCTGCGCCTACATAAGGTAAGCAGGAGGTGAGAGCCTGAGGGATACCAGTCTCCGATACCCTATGGCTGTCTCGGATGTAGTGCGCGATATTGTGAAGTGCTACGCATGCAGCTATCCACGCAACCAAGCTGAGTATGGTTTTAATACCACACCGCTCACTTTGCCATACATCGCTGTAGCTAGCCCGTTTCACATATTTAAATTGTTCGTCAGTTGTGTCATCTAAATGAACGTTCTCTTCGATACTCATTGTTACTCCTGAGGGTGTAGTGGAAAAGAATTAACAAAATAATAGTATAAAATGCAACTTTAGTCAATGTTCGTACGATTTAGCACTCACTTGCATCGAGTGCCAGCTAGGGTGTATACTTAGTTTATGAATAAGCCTAGCAATTATCTTGTACCAACAGTTATCGAGAAGACCAGCGAAGGTGAACGTGCCTTTGATATTTACTCACGCCTCCTTAACGAACGTATCATCTTTTTAGGTGAAGATGTGAATGAGCATACGGCTAATATCGTCGTCGCTCAGCTACTGCACCTAGCCTATGATGATCCTAAAAAGGATATCAAGTTGTATATCAACAGTCCTGGCGGTAGCGTCTATGATGGTATGGCTATCTACGACACCATTCAATACATATCGCCTGATGTGCAAACAATTGGTATTGGTCTGCAGGCAAGTATGGGTGCATTCTTGCTATCTAGCGGCACGAAGGGCAAACGATTTGCACTACCGAATAGTCGCATCATGATCCATCAGCCATCAAGCGGCACGCAGGGTAAGATTAGCGACCAAGAGATTACGCTTCGTGAAGGACTCTTCCTGAAACAGAAGCTTAACGAGATCCTCGCTAAAAATACAGGGCAAAAACTTGCCAAGATTGAAAAAGACGCCGATCGTGATTTCTGGATGAGTGCCGACGAGGCAAAGGCCTACGGCCTGATCGACGAAGTTATCAAAAAAGCCTAACATTATTTGACACCAAATTTTCAGCGTGGTTTGATAAGATTAATCCAAGCATATCTACAGAAGGGCGGTACATGCTATGGACGTATTGAGTGGTGTTAGTGTTGAGGGATTTAAAATTCTTGCAGTCATTGCCGGATTGGTTGTGGGTGTTGGAATCTATTTCCTGTACTTTCGCAAGTGGTATTGGGGACTTGCCAGCGCGGTTTTTACCTATGTGATTGTGACCGCGGGCGCAGGTCTCTACGTGTTGCTGCATATCAACGACCCACGATGGTCAGCAGGAAAAGAGCCACTTTTGGAAGCCCCAAAGGTTTCAGAGGCGCCGCTTATTGGGCAATATTTGGAACCGTTGGGTGACTTTTTGAACAGTACGGCGAATTCTATCAATGATTTCGTTGCGTTCCGGCATGCACTTCCAGTCGCACAAGAGTTTTTCACGTTCGCGCTATGGGGACTAATCATTTTCGTGCCAGTCATGATAACGGCGCTTGTAATGAGTAGGCTGCAGCCATTGCTTCTAGAGAATAAAGTCAAGCTGCTCACGAAAGCAGTCAACGAATTGAGGATAGCAAGCGGGCAGAAACCATTAAAATAAAATCATTCAATACTCACTCCCGCATAGTCGTTTGGCTATGCGGGAATTTTCATTTCTAGGCTATAATAGTTGTTATGCTTAATACCAAACACGTTACTCATAAAGCAAAACGTTTCAAAAAAGATACGCGCTTTGATCGATTGGTATTATTTGTCTCTATCCTGTATCCGCTGAGCGCGATTCCGCAGCTCATTAGTATTTTCGAAGGTAATACAGCTGGCGTTTCGGTATATTCATGGGCAGGGTTCTTGGTCTGTGCCAGCCTTTTCTTGATCTATGGGCTTCGCCACCGTGTATGGCCAATGATTTTATCTAACACGTTATGGGTGATGGTGGATAGTTTGGTTGTTATCGCCATGCTGCAAAACTACTTTTAAACAATTACTTGACTGCCGGCTTTAAATAGGATTATATATGCTCACTAATAAGGAGCACTATGTTGCGAGTGGTTGATGTCGGTATTGCTGCGATGACAAAGCATGAGGTTGCTATGCGTCGCCATGGTGAATTTGACCCGAATAGTCCTAACGATCAAGATGCGTGGTTAGCTAACCATTTGTCTAATGTCTATGCCGTAGCAGATGGTGTGGCTAGTAGTCCTGGTGCTCAGCATGCTGCTCAGGCAGTCTGCCGGATGTTCGATCATCGCCTGACGCGCGACAACCAGCCTGATAATAGCGATGAAGTCTTAGAAATTATTCGCAAAAAACGCTTAGCCGATCATCTTCATAGCGCTGCGCTTCTGGCTGGTGCGGTGACGACATTTACAGGAGTAATGATAACGCCGGATGCAATCGCCACCTATTTACATATGGGTGATTCACGATTGCTGCTGCGACGCGATGGTGAGATTCAGGCGCGAACAACCGAACAGATGCGACAAGAGCCGCATCTACGTCATTTTGTGTACGGTCATTTGGGGCGGACTGGTCTTCCGAGCGATCTAGAGGCTGTGCCGATTACTGCTGAGCCAAATACACCATCTCGTTATTTAGTTCGTGAGGCTGAATGGGGAACATTTGTTCTGCACGCGCTTGACCGTCTTGTTCTTGTCACCGATGGGGTAACTGGTGATACGCACGGCGACAGGCTAAGTAAGGCTGATTTCGAGCGTTGTACAGACCTAAGGATGACTGCTACTGAATCTGCCGAGGCATTAGTAAGTAATGCTAGAAAAGTAGATGACCGGACTGCGATAGTGATTGATATCGACGAAGCTGAATAGTTGGATTTTTGGCTGAAATAACGTCCATTTCTTTGCATTTCACTTCATGTTAAAATTAGGTAACTAACCCCTTGACTAATTGCCGCAAAACCCTCACAATGGGTACCAAGAAGTAG
>CAMLED010000029.1 GCA_946479115.1 uncultured Candidatus Saccharibacteria bacterium
AAAGTCATGGTGCAATTAACCAAAAAGAAATCAAGCTACGTTGAAGGTATCGTAACGGAAGTACTAGAGCCTAGCACTGACCGCGTTATGCCTGTGGACGAAGCAAGCTACCTCTCAACCAGCCCATGGCAAATCATGCAATTTGACCGTGAGCAACACTATAAGGCCGCGCTCATCGAAGAAGCGTTTGAATTACACGACATTGTCCTGCCAAATCCTATTGAAGTCTACAGTGACGGCAAAGAGATGGCGTATCGTAACAAAATCGAATTTAGCTGGTGGTGGGATAAAGAAGGCGAACAGCTTGACTTGGCCTTTTTCCGTCGTGGTACACACGGTAAAATTCCTGTTGATGGCAGCAGCCTAGCTGATCCAAAGATCAACGAAGCAGCTCACCGTATTCGTGACACATTGCGTTACCGAAACATTCAGGCATTTAATCTAAAGACTCTACTAATCCGATCAAACCGAAACGGTGATGTTGTCGCGCAGCTATACGTCAAAGATGAAATGTTCGATGCGTTTACCGAACAGGAATTAAAAGATTTCGATATTACCGGTTTTGAATTGATTTTCTCGAATCCAAAGAGTCCTGCGAGTGTCATCACTAAACGACTACAAGCCTGGGGTGAAACAAGCCTCACCGACACTATTCTGGACGTGCCGTTTACATACGCTGTCGAAGGTTTCTTCCAGATTAATCTACCTGTGTACGAGCAAGCTCTTCGTGACATGAAAGAATGGGTAAGTGCTGATAAACCAGCCGTCGACCTGTATAGTGGCGTCGGCACCATTGGCCTCACTATTGGTGGTGATCACGTCACTATGGTTGAGATTAATGAACATGCTGTTCGTGAAATGGAGCGCAACATTACCGCTCTAGAGCGTGAAAAAGCTGCGAAAGCGATCCTTGCTCCAAGCGAAACGGCACTTGAACACATCACTGGTGATTCAACGATCATCGTCGACCCACCACGCGCTGGACTACACGAAGATGTCGTTACTAAACTCCTCGAAACCAAACCAGAGCGCATCGTCTACCTATCATGTAACCCTGTCACGCAAGCTCGTGATGTAGCACTGCTATGCGCAGACGAAGTATATGGCATTCGATCTCACCGTGGGTATAATTTCTTCCCACGCACACCGCATATTGAGCATTTGGTTGTTTTAGATTTAAAGAAATAACTCTAGTATTTTCTTTCGTCTTGCCGAAAGAAACAAAGGCAAACCCTTTTTGGCAGCAAAAAGGGTAGAAAACTGCAGATCCAATTCTCTCCCGCAGGGATGCTGTTAATGTAATGACCGTCGCTGCGGAATTCCCTCTGGGAAGTTATTCATATTAATCTTTAGTTATAGATGAATAACAGGTCCTCGCGAGTTACTCGATCATTCCATCTGCCAGCAGCCTGGGTCGCTCATGGGATCTGGCGCGAATAGTAATCTCTACTGCAATCAGAGTAGAGTCATTCGGCTATTATTACTCATGAATATCTGCAGCCCAAGTAGTATGAGGCGCCGGGGCCCTCTATACTACCTGGCGCGAAGCCATGAATGAGAAATGGTAGCCAAAAAGACGAGCAAGAATGGAAACTTAGCTCGTCTTAATTCGACGGTAAGCAAACTTAGTTGCGACGCGCCAGCCATCACGAGAGTCGCTATCGTATTGATAAATATGACCGTCTTTGACTTCACTGATCATAATTAGAGCAGGATTGTACGGCGCAAGGGTGCGGTAAAAGATAATATCTTCGTCATTCACATGGCCACGGCCAGGGAAGACTTCTTTGAATTTTTCGCGTCCTATACGATCAAAATAATCAGGCTGGCCCTTTGGAGGAAAGTAGATTTCTGCTTTTAGGCCCATTCGGTTAACAATCTTTTTAATATCGCTAAATAACAACTTAGAATGGCCATTGACGTATACCAACAGCTGCTTTTTCTTGGTCAAAAAGACGGTTGCGGTAACGCTACGGCTGACTTCAATCTGACGAGCAATGACTTGGTTAATATCGACATCAACCCCAAACTGATCTTTTGCGATCCGTTCCAGTGCCATATCGTCATAGATTTCGTCATTCATAACTAGTGATAGTATACCACCGTCTTGAAAAGATGGGTAACAGGCGTATAATCTGAACAATCATGGAGTTAACCGTATTAGATTATCAGCCTGATTTCCCGGAAGTCGATTTAACCGAGAATAATGCGGCTTTTTTGGAAATATTCCTTCAGAACAATATGCTAGTAGAAGCGAGCCATCCGCAAGCAGAGCAGTACCAGCTACTCTATAGAATGGCCCATATTGCAGTCACAGAGTCAAAAGAGCTCTTTAACGACGATAGTCATCATGCCGGATTTACGCATGGATTCACTCTGTACGAAGTAATCTCATCAATTGTTGCACCGAAGCCACCGCAAGTTGAACCCGTATCCGTTCTGGCCGTCACACGCGGATTAAACATCGCTCTTCGTAGTGACAAATTAACAGACTACTTAACGGATGCTTATGACGATTTCACCAGTACACAAAAATTAACAACAGAAGTTATTACTGGTGCGGCGAATCGCTATCACACAGGCCTAGTGCATTACGCCATCATGGGTGCAGCCATTGAACGCCAGCTTGAACTAGACGCGCGTAAGTTCAACCAAAATATCGTACAATAAGTAGTAATGGATTTTACTACTCGTTACGGGAAATTAAACACCGCGCAAAAACAAGCGGTTGATACAATTGACGGGCCTGTCATGGTCGTAGCCGGGCCAGGGACTGGCAAGACAGAGCTACTGAGTATGCGGGCCGCAAATATCCTGCGTCAAACTGACACGTTGCCAGAGAATATTCTTTGTCTGACGTTCACGGAAAGTGGTGCGGCCGCTATGCGCGAGCGCATGGTTGAAATTATCGGACAGGATGCATACAAAATTGCCATCCACACCTTTCACAGCTTTGGCGCTGAGGTCATTAATCAAAATGGTGACTTCTTTTATCACGGTGCAAATTTCCGTGCAGCCGATGAATTAAGTAGCTATGAATTACTACGAAAAATCTTTGATGAACTAGACTATAACAGCCCACTGGCAGGCAAGATGAATGGTGAATACACCCATCTTGGCGATACACTGATGACTATTTCAGAATTAAAGAAAAGTGGCCTCACTAGTGATGAATTATTGCTATTACTCGATGCTAATGACCAGGTTATCGATAAAGCCGAACCACTGCTTGCAAGTATTTTCACAGGCCGAATTAGCAAAACAACAGCCGAGGCGCTACAGCAAGCAGTTGAACCGATTCGTGGTAGCGGTGGCAACGTAGACCTACCAACAATCGTTCCATTATCGCAAGTCTTAGCTGATAGTCTAATGCAAGCGGTTGAACAGGCTATCGAATCAGGCTCAACTAAACCTATCACCGCATGGCGTAATGCATGGATGAAGAAAAATGAGTTAGGCGAATTCGCATTAAAAGCTCGTGAACGTCAGGTTAAACTACGCGCCGTCAGTTTCATTTACTATCAATATCTTGCGCGGATGCAAGAATCTGAGCTTTATGACTTTGACGACATGATCCTACGTGTCGTTCACGCTATCGAAGTCTTCCCAGGTTTGCAATATAACCTACAGGAAAAGCACCAATATATTATGGTTGATGAGTTCCAAGACACCAACATGGCGCAGATGCGTATCCTCTACAATCTAACAAATAACCCAGCTAATGAAGGCCGACCAAACATCATGGTAGTTGGTGATGATGATCAAGCTATCTATAGTTTTCAGGGCGCTGACATTAGTAACATTATTAATTTTCGTCATACCTATGAAAACGTTACAGCCATCACGCTGACAGACAATTATCGTTCGGCTGAGCCAATTCTTATTAGCGCCAGGGAAGTTATCACTCAGGGTGATGATCGCCTAGAGACCCTAATGGACGACATCAACAAAACGCTAACTGCACATCGCATCAGTACAAATAGCCAGGTGAGCTTGATCGAAACACCAACAATGCACGATGAGCGTATGCAGCTAATCAATTCGATCAAACAACAACTTACCGATGGGCACCCAGCTGAATCTATCGCTGTTTTAGCCCGTCGACATCATGAAATTATTAGTTTGCTGCCATACTTTGCCGATGCCGGCATTTTAGTCAATTACGAACGGCGAGATAACGTTCTCGATATCGCACCAGTCGTCGCTCTTGAATCAACCGCGCGACTGCTTGTTGCCTTGCACGAAAATAAACACGACCAAGTCAATGCGCTGCTTCCAGAATTCCTCAGTCATCCTGCCATGGATTTTGACGCTGTAGATATCTGGAAACTAAGCTTATCCGCCTATAATCAGCACACCAGCTGGATGGAGGCGATGGCAACAACGCCACTGTTTACGGAGCTTCACAAATGGCTGGTGACACTTAGCAGCCAGGTGCCACACACACCACTTGAATATATCCTAGATACGATCATGGGCCGTGACACGCCAGACGGTTGCGAGTTTACGTCACCGTTTTTCGAATATTTCTTCCCACAGGAAAAACTCCATACCCAGCCGGATGAATATTTAGTCTATCTAGAGGCACTTAGAACAATCCGCAGTAAATTACGAGACTACCAACAAGAATCAACACCGACGTTACAAACACTATTGTCATTTATCGCACTGCATCGACAGCTTGGTAGTGTTATCACTAGCATCCGTCCACATGTTGATCGCCAACAAGGTGCCGTTAATCTTATGACCGCTCATAAATCTAAGGGGCTTGAATTCGATACGGTTTACATCATTGGCGCTATCGATTCAGCCTGGGGCGAACGAGTGCGCAGCCGCAGTCGTCTCATTAATTATCCAGAAAACTTACCGATTGCACCTGTTGGCGACAGCGTCAGCGAACGATTGCGCCTATTCTTTGTCGCAATGACCCGTGCCCGCAAGCAGTTAGTTATTAGTTACAGTACATCAGATGACAGCGGTAAAGATACACTGTGTGCTAGCTTCTTACTAGCAACAAATCTTACACCGACTATCATGACGCCGTCACATACAATTGATGAAACGATTGCCGGCGCTGAACGTCGCTGGTATGAACCAATCGTGTCATTATCGTCAGGCACAATGCAAGAATTACTTGCACCTACACTAGAAAAATATAAACTCAGTATTACGCACCTCAATAATTTCCTTGATGTTACCCGTGGTGGTCCGCAAACATTCCTCATTAATAATTTGCTTCGCTTCCCACAGGCCATGAGTCCCAGCGCCGCTTACGGATCTGCGATTCACAAAACATTACAGCATGCTCATTCCCATGTCGCCGCCACGAAATCTCAGCGACCTGTCGAAGACGTGTTACGTGATTTTGAACAGAACCTGCGCGAACAACATTTATCTGAAACAGACTTTGCTAACTATTTTCAGAAGGGCAGCGACACGCTTCATGCATTCCTGTCAGAAAAATACGATACATTTAGCCCTAGTCAAAAAGTCGAACTTAATTTTGCCGGCCAGCAGGTCATGGTTGGTGACGCACATCTGACTGGCTCACTCGACCTCGTTGATATTTCAACCGAAGACAAGACGATGATCGTCACAGATTATAAAACAGGTAAGGCCAGTCACAGCTGGACAGGTAAGACTGACTACGAAAAGATCAAACTACACAAATATAAACAGCAACTAATGTTCTATAAAGTGCTCGTTGAGCGGTCACGGGATTACGGTCAATACACTGTTGAAAAGGGCTGTCTCCAGTTTGTCGAGCCAACCGTGCGTGGTGATATCCTTAGCCTCGAAGCCAGTCCAACAATCGAAGATTGCGAGCGGTTCCACAAACTCATCGATATTGTCTGGAAAAAGATCATGACACTCGACCTCCCAGATACCAGCCAATACGATCAATCATTCAAGGGCATGCTTGCATTCGAAGAGGATTTATTAAAAGAGTCTTGACACACCGGCGTTAAAACGTTATGATTGTATTCGTGAGTTTAGCACCAATGAATGTTCGAGTTCGTGGTGTCAACACCGCAACTTTACATGATTAGTGCAAATAACAGACTTAGGCCATTGGCCTATCTAAATGTCGTTATAGCGTAGACACGTTGTTAATCCCTTGGACACTCTGCTGAGACCAGGAGTTTCCTCCCTGCGGGTGACACGACACTAGCTATAGCGGCACGGTGTGCCTCGGACGATAAACCTTTTGCCCCCATTGGGTGAATCGTCCGAGGTACGTCGTTACCCCCCAAAGCCCCCTCACATTTCCATCCAGATCGTATGTCACATCCACGATGTGGCACCCCCCAGCCGAGCTGGATGGGTAAAAATGTGAGGGTCCTACGGCTATCCTCGGTGTTGTGAATGCCAGCCCCAAGCATCGCATTCACACACCGAGGATACGTCTTCGAGCTGTAGCGTAGTCCGGTAGCGCGCTTCGATAGGAGGATTGTAAAATCCTGCTGGAAAATCGAAAAGGTCGCAGGTTCAAATCCTGTCAGCTCGACTGAGACCGGCGAGTTTACAAAACTCCCCAACGACGTATCTCGTCGGTCTCGCCAACTTTTGGTAAGGAATGTAGTAAATATCTATCCCAACTATCACTTATGAAAGGGTGATGAAATTGGCAACAAGGGAGCAGTACATCAATGCTGCAAAGAAAACACCAAGCAACCGAACTGTTGAAGAGCAGGCGCTCGTCGATCAGGGAAGTAACATGCAAGAAGTCAGGAACGCTGACTTCGAAGCAAAGAGACACGAGAGAATTTACGGCAAGTAATCCTCCGTTGCACTAATCTGTATTGTCCCCATGCCGCATCCAGCGGCACGGGGGCGTTTTATTTTTAGACATAAATATGAGATAATCGTATTACTATATAAACATTATTCATCTTGGAGTATGACCATGACAGAAGTTCTCACAGTAGCACCAACTGAAACTGAAATTATCGAAGCTGATCGCGAAGCAATTCTTAAGTTTCAGGAACGCGAAGCTGTAAAATGTCTTGTCGCCAGCCTAGAGGCACGTCGTAATGCAACTATTGGTACCCAAGAAACTTTCGAAGACTAATAGATATACATGAATTTCTGGGACGAACTACCACGACCATTTTTTATTCTTGCCCCGATGGAGGCAGTGACCGACGTCGTTTTTCGTCATGTCGTTGGTTCGGCAGCTCGTCCAGATATTTTCTTTACCGAATTCACCAATGCCAGTAGTTACTGTAGCGAGAAGGGCATTCATAGTACCCGTGGCCGCCTCACGTTTACGCCCGACGAGCACCCAATGGTGGCGCAAATCTGGGGTAATAAGCCAGATGAATTTGCGCACATGGCAAAGGGTCTGGCTGAAATGGGGTACAAGGGCATCGATATCAATATGGGTTGTCCAGATAAATCTGTCGTTAAAGGCGGAGCAGGAAGTGGCCTCATTCGCACCCCAGAACTAGCGGCCGAACTTATTGCTAGCGCCAAACAAGGTGGTTTGCCCGTCAGTGTCAAAACCCGCCTGGGTTATAGCAGCACTGATGAATGGCGTGATTGGCTAACGCATATCCTAAAACAAGACGTCGTTAACCTAACGATTCACTTGCGCACCCGCAAAGAGATGAGCAAAGTTGATGCGCATTATGAAATGATTCCTGAAATCAAAGCACTGCGTGATGAAATTGCGCCACAGACACTACTAACTATCAACGGTGATGTTCGTGATCGTCAACATGGCCTAGAACTCGTTGAAAAATACGGCGTCGACGGCGTCATGATTGGCCGCGGCATTTTCCATAATCCCTTTGCATTTGAAGCTGAAAAACGCGAGCATAGCAGGGAAGAATTGCTCGGCCTACTACATCTGCAACTAGATCTGCATGACAAATATTCCGCGGAATTAGGTGCACGCAATTTCGATCCTCTAAAACGATTCTTTAAAATCTATGTCCGTGAATTCGAAGGTGCCGGTGAACTGCGTGACAAATTAATGCACACAAAAAGCACCGACGAAGTTCGCGCCTTGTTATAATAAAAAACCTCCTTACAATCAGGAGGTTTTTTATTACTATGTGGACTTCACTTATTCAGCGAGTGCAAAATCGGTATGTCCTGAGCGCATACGAGCGTGAACAGGTTGATCTCCAGCTGTTAAGGTTGCAGATACTGCCAATGTACGAATAAGAAAATCTGCGTAGGCTTTTTTACGTGCCTCTTCGAAGTCAATATTCGGAATGTTTTCAGCTGCAATCTTTGCAATTGCATCAGCATACATGCGACCACGCCAAATATCGACGACAAACGCTTGCGGTTCAGATTCGACACCAGCATTTCGCAGTTTCGTGTCGAACTTGCGTTGGTCGAATGTCGTTCCTTCGATGTCGTTCAATATAACGTACGCCTCTAGATGCTGATCCGAAAGTTCTTTAACAACAGCACCATCCTTTTTAATAAGATCCATTGTAGTTTGACCTGCTGCGTTCGAGAAGTATGTTTCGTCGTCAGAAACAGCCTGGTATGTCGCGAAGACAGATTCAATCGCTGAGGCGTTTTCTTCATACGATTCACCGTACAATACCTTCAAGGTGGCTTCAATATTAGCACGGTATTTTAATGCATTCTTTGTAATTTCCGGGTATTTATCAATAGCACCGCAACCACACGCTTCGCCCTTGGCATGATTATCTGTATGTGCACCGTATTCAATATTTAATTCTGAAAGTTTACCTGCGATGAACTGGCGATCGCCAAGAACGGTTTCTTGATGCTGCGTTGGGCCGCCAATAGCACGCCACATACTTGAGGCAACGACCAATCCGCCACCAAATAATTTAGCTCGTCGGCGAGATTTGTTAAATTCTTCCATCTCACCAGTCTTTTCATCAATGATACGAAAAATACGAGCAGCCTGGCGACCATCGCCACATCCATCATCAACAGCGTCAATATCAGTTGCGGCAAACACCTCTGGATCATGTGCAATAATTTCGGCACCAGTCTGCAAATCACTCCGAGACATCTCGCCATTGTCAATTCGCTGCTCAACACTAATCGAGCCTTCACCAAAGCCTAAACCATTTTCAGTAACACAAACCACTTCATGGGTTTGTTCACGCTCTAGCATATCTTGTGGCATATTGCGCACTCCTTGTTCATTCATCATATTTTTCTCTTATAGTTAATTAACAATCCATAATGAATTTTACTCTTGTCAACAGATAAGATCAACCTACTATATATGCCGTAACATCATTGCTATTGCACGCTATAAAGCCTGTGGTTATACTGAAGGCACATGGAGAAACCGGAAAAACATTCCCACCTCCCAAAAGTCGAGCAAGACGACTTACTAACTGTATACATCGAAGAGCTTGAAAGCAAAAATCATATTGAACAATGGTTTAGATTTAAAGAAGAAAATCCTGTCCTTGGCGACGAGATTTTATCACTCGCATATAAAGAGTTAGAACGAAGTGCTGCCGCCGGAGAAAATCGAAGCCAGGTACATATGCGCATTCTTTACGTTGTAGCATTCAGCGCGAGAGCGATGCAGATCGCTCTCGAAAGACAAAGACGAGATGAGAATAGTCAGCCTACGAACGTCGGCGACGACGGTGAAGGTCAGCAACCTTAAGACGAACCGTATGACGGTCAACCAACTGGTGAGCTTGCTCAAGCTCAACTTGGTTTTTAGCGCTATCACGAAGTTTAATAGCACGGCCAAGGGCAGCCTTGCTTTCGGCTTCGATAATATCGTCACCCTCGATAGCTTCGTCCACCAGAACACGTACGTTCGTTGGTGAGATTTCAATGACACCACCACTAATGGCGTAGAAGTCCATTTTACTATCTGGATCAGATTTTTTGTGACGGATTGCAATAGCACCAGGAACGGCAATACTGACAAGTGGCTCATGGCTAGGAAAGACGGCAATCTCTCCGTCGGCAGTCGGCAAGATAACCTCGTAAACTTCTTGGTCAACTTTTTTGCCAAGTAGGGTAATAAGTTCTAGAT
>CAMLED010000030.1 GCA_946479115.1 uncultured Candidatus Saccharibacteria bacterium
CACCTGCCTTTTAAGCAGGGTGTCCTGAGTTCAAGTCTCAGCGGCTTCACCAAAAGAACATCCCTTTTATCGCTACCGGGGGTGTTTTTTTGTTGGTGAAATATATTCTGTGTCATACTAACGCAATGAATTGGTGGCGGTTTCGTGTCCCTGTCCATATATCTTGGCTGATCGCTATATTAAGTGCGTCAATTGTGTGCGGTGTTGTATTATCCGGGCATCTTGGCACAAGTTTGTTCGGGTCGATCGCTTGGCTCATCATCGGATTATTAATTACATCTGTATGCTTCTGGCACCAACGGACCTACGTTATTCCTGCAGTTATCATTGCCGGTCTTTTGATGGGGCTGTGGCGAGGAAGTATCACTCAACAGGAACTTGCGCCATATCATCAACTAGTTGGTTCGGCAGTAACGATTGTTGGCAATGTAACTGAAGACGTTGACATTGGCAAACACGGCGAATTAATCATTCGGCTTAAAGTTGAGACCATTGAGAACCATTCAATTCCAGGTGCGGTTTGGGTGAGTACTAAGTCATCTGCTGATATTAAACGTGGTGATATCGCTACGTTTCACGGTACATTAAGTGATGGTTTTGGTAGCTTCGCGGCGAGCGTTTATCAGGCACGTTTAGTAAAAGTACAGCGCCCACAACCAGGTGATGTAGCGAGGCAGATGCGCGATGGTTTTGCCGATGGGGTGCGCAAGGCTATCCCCGAGCCACAGGCAAGTCTGGGAATTGGCTATGTTGTTGGGCAGCGCCGCGCATTGCCAGCAGAACTTGTCCAAGCACTACAAGTTGCAGGTTTAACACATGTGATTGTTGCTAGTGGCTATAACTTAACAATCCTTGTGCGGTTGGCGCGGCGGTTGTTTGTACGCGTGTCAAAGTATTTATCAGCACTTTCAGCGGGTGGTATGGTCTTGGTATTTATGGCAGTGACCGGTATGAGTCCAAGTATGTCACGAGCAGGATTAGTTGCCGGGCTAAGTTTGCTGGCTTGGTATTATGGTCGCAAGTTTCACCCAATGGTGCTGTTGCCATTTGCAGCTGCCATTACGTTATTGATTAACCCAAGCTATGGTTGGAATGATTTAGGCTGGCAGCTTAGCTTTGCAGCATTTGCTGGGGTTATGATCTTCGCACCACTGCTTCAGCGATATTTATTCGGTAATAAAAAACCCGGAACAATTCGCCAAATTCTAGGGGAGACTATTTGCGCGCAGATTGTAACATTACCAATTTTAGTGTTGGCATTCGGGCAGTTTTCGAACGTAGCGGTCGTGGCGAATTTATTGGTGCTGCCGCTGGTGCCATTGGCAATGCTTCTGACCTTTCTCGCTGGTGTGTGTGGTTTGATCTTCCCGGTGTTAGCTAGTGTAGCCGGGTTGCCCGCTAGTTGGCTGCTTGACTATATGATTAGAGTGGCGGAATACTTATCGCATTTGCCATGGGCACAGACGCAACTCGTTATTAATGGCTGGGCAGTTGCGGGCTGCTACATTGTATTAACTGCAGTATGTGTATACGTATGGCGTAAAACAAAATATAATCTTCGCGATAGTAACCTGGTCGAATAACAGATAGCAATCTGTTATAATAGGGAAAATATATACCGACTTTAACGGAGAATTTTTATGTCAGGACACAGTAAGTGGTCAACGATTAAGCGTGAAAAAGGCGCTAAAGACGCTAAACGTGGTGTAATTTTTACAAAAATCGGTAATCAGATTGCTATCGCTGCGCGTAGTGGTACAGATCCAACGATGAACTCGGCATTGGCGCTAGCGATTGAAACGGCAAAACAGGCGAACATGCCGAATGCTAACATTCAACGTGCGATTGATCGCGTTAGTGATAAGAATGCGGCAGTTATGGAAGAGATGACCTACGAAGGCTATGGCCCGGGTGGTATCGGAATTATTATCGAAACTGCAACTGATAACAAAAACCGTACATTTCCAGAAGTCCGTAATGCGTTAACTAAAAATGGTGGTCGCGTGGCTGATGCGGGTAGCGTGATGTTTCAGTTTAATCGCAAGGGCGTAATTGTTGTAGCAGCTAGCGGTGAAGACGCGCTACTGACTATTCTCGACGCCGGTGCTGAGGATGCGATTGAAGATGACGGTGAAATTACAATTTACACCGAGTTAAAAGATCTTGCCAAGGTTCGAACCAATATTATTGAAGCTGGCCTAACTGTAAAAGAAGCTGGTTTGCAGTATGTACCTGCATCTGAAGTGACTGTCGATGACCCAGAAGTCGCCCGAAAAGTCTTGAAGATTATGGACGCGCTTGATGATCTTGATGATGTTGTTAATGTGCATACAAATGCAGACATCACCGTTGACTTAGATGACTAGCTGATAAAAAGCTTTGTACTAGAATAAAATAGGTTGTATTTTTGTTGTAAATACAACCTATTTTTGTTATAACTAAATCCATCGATAAACGTAAGCAGTAAGAAAGGCGCGTTCGCAAGTGAAGCGATTCGTCCACTATATATTCGCTGTTGCATTCTTTTCAGCTCTCGCCGGCTTGCCAGTACATGCCGTATCATCATCGCTTGTGATCGCTCAGGTCCAAGCGGGCGCCGTGTCGACCGAAACAGCAGCGCCGACTCAGGAGTTTGTGTCGATTTACAACAATAGTACCCAGGATGTTGACGTCACTGGATGGTGTATCGCAAACAAATCTGGCAATAATGTAGCCTGTCTAACGGCGGTTTTATCTGGCCAGGCACTTTACTTGCCAAGTCATCGATACATGATTATGGCGTCTGACTCATTTGTGACTCGTCATATAGGTATTGTTCCTGATGTTACCTTCGCGACGACAAATGCAACATCGGGTAGCTTTGTGGGATCAGCTGACACGGTTACATTAAAAGACAAAAGCAATGCGGTCGTTGATACCATAGCGTGGTCAACTAGTTTGAGCGGTGGAACTGTTTTACAGCGAAGTCCCTCAAGTGATTTAATAAGTTTAATAGACACCGACAATTCAACTGACTTTACGAAAGTACAGGGCGTTATATTACCTACTAGCGGTGTATATGAAGTACTGACTGTGATTGATCAATGTCGTAATCTTTTAGAGATTCAAACAGCAGTACCAATGAATTACTTACAGGATAGTGAAGGGAATTGTTATGAGGATGTTTGTCAAAATCTCGATGGACTACAGCTCACAATTCCAGAAGAATATATTCGCCGTGGGACTGATGAATGTGCCTATAACTATCCTCTGCTTAAGATTACTGAACTGCTTCCTAATGTGGGCGGAAGCGATACGGGCCACGAGTATATAGAATTTTATAATCCTACAGATAAACCGGTGGCATTGGCAAATTATCAACTACAAGTAGGGACTAAGCTGTATGATTTTCCAGCAGGGATAACTATTAGACCAGGTGAGTATCAAGTATTTTATAACAGTGAAATTAATTTTACGCTGGCGAATACGACAACTCTAGTTACATTACTGGGCGATGACGGATCCTTGATTGATCAGCCAGTTGCGTATGATGCACCAGATGAAGACGTAGCCTGGTCACTAATTAATGGAGCCTGGCAGTATTCAAATCAACCAACGCCTGGCAATGCCAATATGGTGTCATCCATTGAGTTGATTGAAGAGGTGGTAAGTGAAAGTGAAAATAAACAACTTGCACCGTGCGGCGCAAATCAATACCGTAGCCCTGAAACCAATCGCTGTCGGTTGCTTGTGACGTTAGCTAAGGCCGTGACACCGTGTAAAGATGGTCAATATCGTAGCGAAGAAACCAATCGCTGTCGGTCAATCGCACTTGCTGGTAGCACGCTTACTCCATGTCGCGAGGATCAGTATCGGAGTGAAGAAACGAATCGATGTCGAAATGTCGCAACGACAACGAGTACATTGACACCGTGTAAGGACAATCAATACCGTAGTGAAGAAACGAATCGCTGTAGGAATATTGCGGCGACAGCACCAGCACCAGCTGCGTTTGCGGTTGAGCCAATTGCAGATACGGGCAAGGCCTTTGTCGGATGGTGGGCGTTAGGCGGGGTGACGGCATTGGCGGCTGGGTATGGTGTTTGGGAGTGGCGCCGAGAGATTGTGACAGGTGTCGGTAGGCTTGCTGCATTCTTTAGGTTTCGCAAATAACGTATACTAGTAGTATGAGATTATATCTATCGTCCCATGGTTTCGGTAACCACCTAGAGCGTTTGCAGCAAATGGTGGGGGATAATAAAAAAGTCCTGTTTATTGACAATGCTAAAGATGATCTAAGCGAAGATGAGCGTCAGGCACATGTAGCTGAAAAACGATTAGAGTTTGAAGAAGCTGGGTTTGAGTTTTACGAGTTAGATCTGCGTAAATATTTTGGCAAAGCGGACTTACTGGCGAAAATTGTGGCTGGAGCAGGGCTGGTTTGGGTGAGTGGCGGCAATACGTTTATCGTACGTCGAGCATTGAAATATAGCGGCATGGATGAAATATTAATGAACGACCTGCGCAAAGATTTATTTGTCTATGGTGGATCAAGCGCTGGTTCGATTATTATGACCAAAACACTGCGTGGTACAGAAATGGGTGATGATCCATATGTAGCACCGGAGGGCTATGAACAAGAAATTATTTGGAATGGGCTAGGGATGATTTATCCGCAACTAGTCCCCCACTACCAGTCGGCTTGGTTTGGTGAGGAAGCACAAGCTATGATCGATTACTTTGAAGAAAATGGCCTGAAATATAAAGGCCTAAAAGACGGCGAAGTCTATGTTGTCGACGGGCCGTTTGAAGAGCGACTAGAGTAAAAGCCGTAAATCACATATATTGGTCCAGACATGCAGGGGCTATCATATACCTCACGATTAAGTTGTGAGGTATATTTTTTAGTTGACATAAGATAGTACTATGTATAACATAGAACTATGATTGAAAAAGACATAACGAGTGAAGCATACGCGGAACAACTTGCAGTACAGCTACGTAAAGGTTTTCTTGCCTACTGCGTTTTAAAAGTTTGCAGTGAAAAACCAGTTTACACGAGCGACATCATTCGCAAAATGCGTGACGCCGAATTGGTGGTGGTTGAAGGAACAATCTATCCATTGCTCAGTCGCCTACAGCGCGATAATCTCCTCACACATGAGTGGCAAGAGAGTGAACAGGGCCCACCGCGCAAATACTATAAAACAACCGATTACGGACATGAGGTTATCGCCTATACCTCTACGAAGATTGCCAAATTGAATAACACACTAAAGAAATTATAAGGATGCTACTATGAATGAAATTACACGAATCCACCTCGCAAAAGTCCCTTACGATATAGAGGTTGAGGCCAAGAAGGATCTACAGAAGTATATTGATAGCCTTGCTGCATATGCCGAAAGCCCTGAGGTGCTTGAGGACATTGAAATCCGCATGACCGAACTGTTGAGTGAGCGACATATTGAACGAAACGGGCTTATTACCAGTACAGATATTGAAGCGCTACGTAAACAGCTAGGCGAACCTAAAGATTTCGCTGATCCAGCAAAAGATAGTGCTGCCGATGAGCTGGTTGGCGATATGGATGTACATGCACGTAAGCTATTTCGTGATCCGAACGCTGCAATGGTCGGTGGTGTTTTAAGCGGCCTTGCGCAGTACTTTAAAGTCGATGCGTTATGGGTACGATTAGCATTCGTAGTGCTATTAATTATGTCGGCCGGTACATTCTTCCTTATCTATGTAATCCTGTGGATTTTTATTCCACCAGTTCGTTCTGCAGCAGACAAGCTTCAATTACAAGGTAAGCCAGTTACTGCAGCTGCAATTCACACCCTTACGGAACGTGACGGTCCTTTCACAGGCGGGCGTGACAAACGTATCTTGAGTGTTTTAAGGATTATGCTTGGCGCGGGATTTGCTCTTGCCGCTATTACTGCGTTGGTTGCGACTATTGTCGGTGGAGTTTACCTGACTACACAAGCGAACGAGGTGCTGAATGAGCTTACTATAAATAGGTCAGTTTACTTTACTGCGGGCGGGCTGGCAGTTATAAGTGGTCTACTTTTAGCAGTACTTTTTGGAATTATAACGCACGCCGCTTTTACTGCACGCATCGTACGGAAGCATGTAATCAGCGCCTGTATTGTTACAGTGCTTGGTCTTGCGACTTTTGGTGCAGCAGTTGGCATTGGTGTTTATTCTACTCATGAAATTGAGCGTAAACTTGCCACTAATGCCGTTGAGCGTACCGTACCTCTCGAGACAGGGGTGGGCAATATTAAGAGTATTGAGGTGAAGAATGATTCTGATTCAATCACTAACTTTTCATACATTGTAAGTGACGAAACTCCACATTATGTTATTGAACAGCGTTTGCTCGAGAAGCGAACTGCAGTCTTGCCAACCGTTACGCTAAGTGGGGACAAGATGACGGTTAAATTGCCAGTAATTGAAGAAACTAGTAGGTGGAGTCCATCTGCTTACCGAGTGACAATGTACGGACCGGCATTAACTAACTTTACGGTAGCTAAGGATAGCTCTGCCCGCTACACGGCGACCAGTCAACAAGAGATGAGTATTAACCTGAACTCTAATTCACATCTGGATGTTGCCGGGTTGATCGATGGTGTGAGCCTGACCCTTCCTGACACTGCAATCTTTGATGGAACCGAAGCCTCGATTAATCGAATGACCGTTAGTAGCACAAGCGGTGGTCAGGTAACGATAGGAACTGTTCAGAACCTTGACGTGACCGCCCGCAGCTCTTGTGGATCGGCGTACGGTGTTTTTAATCTTGTTGCTGACCAAATTACGAGTCCAAGTATGATGATAAATGGCCAGACCGTACCAAAGAGTGATTTTAACCAACACTGTATCCATGTCACTATGCTGCAAGATAACGAATCATAGTACCAGGTCCAGATGCTCAGCAGTAAGACTAAATAACGTATACTAACAATATGAGAATCATTGGCATCGATCCAGGTACAGGTATTTTAGGCTTTGGGGTGATTGATGCCAAGGCGGGGAAAACAAAACTCGTTACAGCAGGGGTTATCACGACACCGGCACATACGCCGCTGGCTGATCGTCTTGAGGAAATTTATTTAGAGCTAACTAATATCATTGCCGAAACCAAGCCGCAAGTCATGGCTATTGAGAAACTATTCTTTGGACAAAACGTGACAACGGCAATGAGCGTGTCGCATGCCCGTGGTGTGGCAATGTTAACCGGCAAACAGGGTAAACTGCAGATTGAGGAGTATACTCCACTGCAAATTAAACAGTCATTAACGGGCTACGGCAAAGCTGACAAAAAGCAAGTACAGGAAATGGTTCGGATTCAGCTGGGCCTAAAAGATGTACCAAAGCCAGACGACTGTGCCGATGCGCTGGCAGCAGCAATTATGTGTGCTTTTGTGACGCGTGCGCAATAGGGCATAAATAGCCTGAAAATAAGATTAATACCGAAAATTATGAGATAATAGGGTAAGGAAAACAGTTTTATGGTCCGTCAAGGAATATATACAAAAAAAGTTACTATCTTTACTCGCGTTAAGCGTCATATTAATCGTCGTTGGCGTTGGTTTAAAAATCTCACTCTTCGTCAACGAACAATTCTGATCGTTGCCCCTATCCAAGCGTTTTTAATTCTGACTCCCCTGCTGACATACGCGTATTACGCCAACGATATTTCTGACCAAGAGCGACTAATGAACCGTAACAATACCGGATTGGTGTTGATGGATAAAAACGATGAGGTCTTTTATAGTATTGGCCGCGCCAAGCATCGTGATATTGTGCCACTTGATCAAATTTCTCAGTCAACCAAGAACGCGTTACTGGCATCAGAAGACAAAGATTTCTATAAGCACGGCGGGTTTTCAATCGGTGGTATTATGCGTGCTGTATACGGCACGATTACTAACCAGTCAGAGTATGGCGGTGGTTCAACATTGACCCAGCAGCTGGCTAAAAATACGCTCCTGACAGCCGATCAGACATTCCTGCGAAAATATCAGGAGCTAGCAATTTCGATTGCAATCGAACAGCAATATAGCAAAGACGAAATTATCGACATGTATCTAAACTCGATCTACTTTGGCGAGAATGCCTTTGGTATCGAAGACGCTGCTAAGACCTACTTTAACAAAGCTCCAAAAGATCTGACTGTAGCGGAAAGTAGCATGCTAATTGGCGTCCTGCCTGCACCAAGCGCGTACTCGCCTATTAGTGGCAGCATGGAATATGCCAAAGAACGCCAGGATACAGTTCTGACTCGTATGGTAAACAATAAGTTTATTACAGCAGAAGAAAAAGCCGCAGCGCAGGCTGAGGAATTAGCTTATGCCGCGCAAGATGATTCACTGAATAATGTCGCACCACATTTCTCGCAGATGATTATCGAAGAGCTTAATAAAAAATATGGTGAAGAACAAGTTGCTCGTTCTGGCTATCAAGTACGCACAACACTTGACCTGAATATGCAGCGTCAACTCGTCGATAGTGTAAACAGCAATATAGCGTATATCCAACGTAATGGCGGTAGCAATGCTGGTGCCGTAGCGATTGATCCAACGTCTGGCGAAGTGCGTGCATTAGTTGGAAGTGCTGACTGGCAAAACGAAGAATGGGGCAAGGTGAATATGGCCACAACAGCCCGCCAGCCAGGTTCGAGCTTTAAGCCAATTTATTATGCCGAAGCACTGGCCCAGGGTGTTATCACGCCTGCGACAATTTTATCTGACGAAGCAACAGATTTTAATGGGTATAAACCGCAAAACGCCAGCAAGACATTTAGTGGTGACATTAGTGTCCGCAACGCCTTGAGTCGCTCACTTAACATTCCATCGATTAAAGTTATGCAGCAGCTAGGTATCGAAAAATCGATTAGGGCTGCACAGCGCATGGGAATTGATATTGATGACAGCAAGGATTACGGGTTGTCGTTGGCGCTTGGGTCAGTTGAAGCGCCGTTAATGCAAATGACTAATGCTTACGCCGCATTTGCTAATCAAGGTTCACAGTATACGCCGACAATTATTAAAAAAATTGATAACAAATTTGATCGTACTATTTTTACCGCAAAGGAAAAATCAAAAACGGTGCAGTCGGCCCAAGGTGCGTATTTAATCTCAAGTATCCTGTCTGATAATAATGCACGCGCCCCAATCTTTGGATCGTCATTGACGGTGCCGGGCCATACCGCAGCCGTCAAGACCGGTACGACCGATAGCAGTCGCGACGCTTGGACAATTGGCTATACGCCGCAGATCGCTGTGGGTGTGTGGGTAGGTAATAATGATAATACAGAGATGCTTAATGGTGGTTCTGGGATGGCGGGACCGATCTGGAAAAAGGCGATGCAAACTATGCTTTCGGGTTCGCCGAACGTTAGCTTCCCTGTCCCATCGGGTGTAGTACAGAAGCCGGTTTGTAGTAGCAACGGGGGACTTGCGAGCAAATCAGGCGAGGGTACATATAATGAATACTTTATGGCGTCTGCCCTACCGAAAAATACTTGTGCCGTTGAAGAGCCAAAACCACAAACCTGTCCTGAAGGTCAGACCGGCACGCCTCCAGATTGTAAAGATGAAGAATGTCCAACTGGCCAAACAGGCACACCTCCAGATTGTAAAGACGAGGAAGAAGAAACTGATACGTGTCCAACTGGCCAAACAGGCACGCCGCCAAATTGT
>CAMLED010000031.1 GCA_946479115.1 uncultured Candidatus Saccharibacteria bacterium
GTTGTTTGAATATCGACTGGTGCGTAGCCGTAATGCTGCAGAGTCCAGCTGTCCTGTCCTGTATTTGCAAGTTGCACAACCCGGACGGCGTTCGTCCCGATATCTAATGCAAAAAAGTCACCCACGCCTTTTAGTAGTTTCATATTAGTCCCCATTATACATAAGCTTAATCAACTATAGCAAGCCCTTTTAATGATATTGTCAGCTAGAATCGTGGAGGTAGTTCTTCAGAGTAAACCGTCTGGGCTTTATCTGATGCGCTGGCACGGCCGTATGCCCACAGTAAGCTATCGGCTCGCAGATTAAATATCTCAGCTGGATGACCTGCTCGTGCGGTGTCTTCCGAGCCAGCAGTACGCCGTAAGTACAAATGACTCGTTGCAACTGGCCCATTAACCGTCAAAAGACTGTTACATACGGTTGAGTTGAGCGGTGCGGTAAGTGCGCGATCAGAACAAGTGTTAATTACCCCATCAGCTGTCGTTAATAACCATGCATCGATCTGAGTCGTTGCATTCGTAATGTTAATATTTTTAGCAATGATAATCACCTGTGGAAGCTCTTCGATAGTATTGAAGTTGTCGCTCGCCCCATTACCCTGATAGGTAATATTTCCATCAATCGTAACCGTACCTGATGAAATTACGATAATTACTTTGCCGAGGCTTCCGTCTTGTCCGATCTTACTAGTATTGATCGTGACATTACCAGCCGGTCGGTAGACGCCGCCAGGTAGTGTTCCTAAATCACTCGCAAATGAACCAGTTGCTGTCATGTTCACGAATTGGGTTACTAGTGGCGGCAAATCGCTTGGAAGCGTAAAGTTACCGAACTTACTAGCACCAGTCGTGTCGATATTCGCAAATGTTAATTTATTCCATGAATCCATCGATGCGATGTCAGTGTTACCATTATTCAGACCACTGCCAGATGCAAAACGACTGTTTGATCCGACAGAGAAACCACCGTACTCTACCCAGCTACCAAAGAGCTTATTAGTACCGTTATCATTCACGATCGTTGTGCCAGTTTCAATCTTGCCACGTGTCCGAAGGTCGCCGCCCCAAGCTTGAACCTTTGGCTGCTTGCTGACCGTAATACACACCGGCACACTGTGTCGCCAATTATTATTCGCTGGCTGATAGGCAATTTGCTGATATGGTCGGACAGATAGTGTGTAACAAATACGCGTTCCGACGGGTGTGTTCGGACCAACTGTTTCACCGTTCAATAACGCCAATGTCGTACTGCCGGCTGGAAATACCCGCGTACCGCTTCCCTTATCTGTACAGTTATTACCATAATGTGCACATGGCGCTGAACCATTTTCTTGTTGGGTCATCGGAATCGAACCGCCTGGTGCGATCTCAACCCGTTTGAGCTGCCACTCGGTTGGCTTAGAATCGGTTGTCTTGCTCGGTGAACCGGGCAATTCATTATTAACAATCGGGGTAACTGTTGGAATTGGAGCACCTACTGATGTCACGCCGTTCGGTCCTGACACCCCTGGTGTTAGTTCATAGTTATATGGCACATTCGCACAGGCATAATTACTAGTTAGACGACCATCATTGTTCCATGCGCCCGGCTCCCACCCGACTCGTTGACACATTGTGCGCCCCGCATCACTTGCCTTGACGACATAGCGCGTTCGATTGCCTGCAGATGGATTAACCGTATCCATTATTAACCCAGCTGGAGTGTTCAGGCCAGTATTATTACGTGATGGCGCCGACTGCTGACCATCCCAGCCATTTGCAAAGCCTGTACGATCTATGGTCCTTGTTATACTTTTATCAATGTAGCCTGGACCGTTATTGCGAAGGTCATGTGTCCAGTCAAGTGTGTCACCTGGACTAGCGTATACGGCTGGATTACCCTGTTTAGTTCCCGTACCCGCAGTCGTATTGTCTACATAACTTTCACCGCGAATCGTCCACTTCTGAAGCAAAATAAGAGTTATCTCCATACAAGTTGGTGGCGAAGGCCTCTGCTGTAGTCCGCTAGCGAATGATGCCAGTGTAATACATACAGTATGCTTCCCCGCAGTCCAGTCACGAATATATAATGACGGTGTTTGATAATCATCAAATTCGTCACCCGGGCCACCATTATCATAATAGAACCGTCCAGAGATACCACCTGGCGACACCGCATAATCGGCACCAGGACCACTACTGCCATAAAGCGAGCAGTACTTACCTGTAACATACACTCGAACTGGCGCATATGAATCACCTTGATAGGCGATGATGGTCGCGTTACCAGTAGTAGGTCCCTGCAGCCACATATAGTCACCAAACCCATAGCTATTAGCACCACCTTGGCCACAGAAGTAGTTTGCAAAGTCCTGTCCACCTTGCCTGTCGGAGCTCCACGCTGCTACAGAATGTGAAAAACCTATACTACCAACACATGCCACAAATACACCGAATACTAAAGTTACCAATGATGGCCGAATCTGGTGCATAATACCTAACATACTACTGACCTGCCTTCAAAATTGCATTAACTGATGCTAATTTCTGCTCGTAAACCTGTATATATGTGTCCTTATCCGGATCATTTGAAGCTTTAGCGGCATCTAAAGCCTTCTGTAGATATAAGGCTTGATTTTTAAAATCAAGTTTTCCTACATACGCAGTCGCTACTTGCGCATATACGTCATGAGTTTGGCGAATCTCAACCGCCTTTAAGGCCGCTTCAACAGCCTGGTCTGGATGTTGATACGACAAGGCCAACTGAATATTTTGAGCATACAAATCGATCTTTTTTTGCGTATCTGGTTCTGCTACTACCTTATCACTGAATAATTTTTGTGCTTTCTCGGTCTGTTTTGCCTTTAGGGCTGCAATATACTGAGTCGCTAAATCACCATCACCGACAATATTTAAGTCTTTTGCTTCTTTTTGTGCTTCGTTAACAACCGCTTTTTGTTTCGTTGTGTTTGCCTGGTAGAGTGTATAGCCGTAATACCCAGCCGCGATCAAAATAACCGCCCCAACCAGGCTAATAATGAGAATAATTTTTTTATTTTTTCGCCCACGCGCTTTTGCTTTTACCATAGCATTAGCATAATACAGTCACCTCCCCTGAGCAAGCGCTGTTTTGTATAACCATATTTGATCACATACTAATTACGTATCTGACGACATATTGTCATAAAAAAATAGTGCCAGAGACACCAACGCGGAGATAAAAATCATCTCACACGCTGGCGCCTCTGGCTAACCTATTCGTACTACTTACTTGCGCTTACGCGGACGCATCCACGCAAAAAGCACAAGACCCATGGCAAAGAGCCCAAGACCAATAACGGTCCAGCGCAGCGGATCATCTGAACCTGTGTAGGCCAACTCATCCTCATTGGAAGAGTTGACATTCGACAGATCAGACTCTTCGGGAATGGCGTTACCCATTCCGAGCTCCTCGACAGTCGACGACTGAACAACGACGTTGTTCGCTGACGCATCAGCTTCAACGCCGCCACTGTTCAGGTCACCAGGTGTACCAACTGGGCCGTTATTGCCCGGTTCGCATGAATGGTGATTTTGGGAAATGCAGCCGTCATGACCTCCGTGATCGCCATCATCGTCGCCATGGCCGTGGCCATGACCCGGATGTGAGGGATCAGGATTGGGGTTAGGATTAGGATTCGGGTTTTCATTGTCGCCTCCGTCATCCCCACCTTGGGGATCGCAAGCCGGCAACGTAACCGCACCTGGGAACAAAATAGCTTGTGAGCTACTGCTTGATGTTGTGGTTTGGGTCATCCAAAAGTACTTGACCAAACCGCAAAACTGACTCAGGTCAACCTGGACAACGACAGGCGCTAAGCCTAACGTGTCCTGGAACACCGGTGCCACATTCACGATTGACCCATCTACCTTACTGGTGCCCGAAAGACTCAGGCCGACACTGTCCTTTTGATTGAACGGTGCCAAAGGAGTCAGCGTACCGACACCCTGTTCAGTAAGACTGTGGCCGCTGTAAGCTGGGTAAATCCCCGGATTGGGAACACTCTCGCTATACTCGCCAAGATTGATCGGATCCAGCTTACCGTCACCTTCCGCGAAGACGTACTTCACTTCAGACGTTTCTGGAACCAAGACCCACTCACACGTGACCCAGCCCTGGATTGCTCCAGCAGGATCGCAACTCAACGTTGCGCCCACGACTGGTTCTTTCGGAGTAATCGAGCCGGGCTGATTTTCACCAGCCGGAACGATAGTAAGTTCCGGTACATGTACCGGAACAATCTGCTGAACAGGCCCAGTTGTGCCACAATTCGGATCCACTCCGCCCGGAAGCGGAGACGGACCAACTACAGGCAAGCCTGTAGTATTGTCAATCAGCGTGAATGTTGCACCCTGCTTTGCGCACGACCAAAAGACATTGTCTCCATCGAAGTACGCACCACTGGTCGTTTTAAGTGGACCGACCTGCCAGGTCGTTCCCATTCCCGGCCAGAAGCTTGCATTCGTCAGAACAAAGCTGTAGTCTCCATAGCTCGCGCCCGGCACACCACATTCGATAGTGCCGCTCGTGAACAATGTACCCCAGCCTGGAAGCGTAGCTTCGTCAGCGACAGTCTCAACTTGAACTGTCCAGCTCGGCTCACACACTGGAGGAACTTCTTCCTCAGCAACGGGTGCAACCACAGCCGGCGCAGGATCGTCAATCACGACGTCCTTTGCCTGTGCAGCGGGCAACTCAGGAGCCGCAGGCGTTTCCACCTGAGGCGCAACTGGTGCTGCCGGAACTGCTGGTACGGGCACTACAACGGACTCCGGAACAACTGGTGCCGGTGCGGGCTGCTCCACAGGTGGAGCTGGCGCAACAACAACAGGATCCGGCACTACAGGCGCAACAGGAGCCGCCGGTGCTTCCTTGACGGGAGCGGGCGGTTCCTCGGCTTTCTTGGTTTCTTCGACCGGTGCTTCGATGGGTGCTTCCTTGGTGGTCTCGACAGAGATCGCTTCAGAACCACTCACGTCATCAGCATTAGCTGCCGATACAACGCCGGTCATGGACAAAGTTAACGCAATTACTGCGAGACCAATCAATGGTGCTCGCTTCTTACGGTTAGTCACAAAGACCTCCCCAAAATAGTTCGAATAGGTTTTCAAGGACGAGTAAAAACACCCGACCGATGCACACAATCAAAAGCTCTCACCTTACAATTTGCACACTTACCGTTTACAATAGCATTTTTTGCTTAATTTGTAAATACCCCTGTTATCGCGTCTCGGCGAATATCTTAGATATTGCTAAATATAGTAAATAATTATATAATATTTATGAACCTTAAAATCAGTACTACTCTCAGGATAGAGGATACTATGAGTAATAATCATTCGTCCGACTGGCAACCTCCATCGTGGTGGCGTACAGAGGAGGAGCAGCTCAAGCGAGCAGAGCGGATTTTCCGCTCTACCACACCCGTCCCTCGCCCACCCAAATTCGTGCCCATGACAGCGTCTGAAGTTCCACTTTTGCACGTTCCGGCTTCACGAGAGTTGCTTTGGAACGCCAATGGCAGCATCAAACCCCCAAAAGGTTTTCGGCCTGCACATGATCACACTCGGCAAACCAATTCGATCTTGGATTCCCTTCTCGGACCCAGGCGCTACAAATTCAAAACGTCCATCGATCTCGACACCGACCCGAATTTGATTGTGCGTGAGATCGAATACGACCAGCCTGTCTGGCTTGCATTTGATGTGGGCGATGGCATGGGTGTATACCAAGACTCGCAACAGCCCGATGCAAAAGAGGCGGCGAGTGAAGTATTTTCCGCGCTTTTACAGTTTCCGGATTGGATATTCTCATTCGAATCCGACACACCCTTATTCATTAAGGGGTACGGCTACTATTCACGATCCAATGAACTAGACCCATCATATTGGGACTTCAACGGAGGATCAAAGATTCAGAAACATTACGACAATATGCTCTACCTGCAACGGCACGACAGCAGCGCAACCTTGGAACTGTCGTATGCCGATACGTGGCCAATGTCAGCACCTACGGTCAGAGAGTACTAATTTAGGTTCCTAGGTATCCGAGAAGGTATTGTCTCTTGAGCACTTGCTCGAGAAAACAATCACCTTCTCGGATACCGCACACACCATGGACCATCACCCTACGTAAGTGGGGCTTTTTTATTGCTATCGAATAAACATGTCCTATTCTGCGTGTTTATCTAAAACGTGCATGACTTTCATGGTATGTTGTTTGATTTCTTGTATCTCTCGTAGAGTATTGACCGATTCTTCGTCACTGGCCTGATCCAGGCTATCTTGACGATCCGCGATCCAACGCAATGATTCTAACACTAACCCAAAACGTAGGTTCTTTGTCTCCTCATCGGAAATGCACCAGGTGTCTATAAACTCTTGGGCGGCATCGTTAACACCTGCAAAGCCCCAGTTCTGGTCAAGAGTAAGCCCCCATACTGTGCGACCAGCATCTTGACCTTTATAGCCAGGTCCTGCCAACTCCCAATCAACAAACATCACATCACTATTGTCGTGTTTAACGATAATATTGTTCAACCAAGTATCACCATGTACAACGATTGGTTTATCGAGATGTTGATAGGCCTCAATTGTTTGTAATAGTTCGCGGCTATACGTATCATCCGCTAATTTTGAGCGTTTTAATAATGCCTCCACGGAAATAGACCGCCCCTCATGAGCAAACAACTCTATTTGATCCGCAGGCTTATCGAATGTTTTAATTTTCTCTGCCGCAATACGTGCAGTATTTTTCGTCCAATATTCAGGCGGAATCGTACTGCCTACTTCAGGTGATATCGCTTCAATAAAAAGTGTCTCGAGTGTATCAGATTCATTAGGTTCAAGATCACGTCCTTCTGGTAACGCAGGCGTATAACCAAAAACTTTTGGCACTTCATAGCCATGAGATTCAAGCGAAGTCAGCACGTCTTTTTCACGCGCTAAGCCACCAACTCGCTTAGTAATCAGATCGCCGTCAACTAGCACTCTTTCCATATTTTTTGGACCATACCGTAACTTTGCAAACGCAAAATTACCGTCCTCGGACGTAACGAATGTCCCGTAATTATATCCCGGGAAATGATCGTGTGAACTGCGGATTCGTATACTCGCATACGTCAATGCATCGGGAATCTCAGATGGATAGGTCGTTAGACCTAAACTGCGTAGCGTCGTGTCAACTGCTATGCTAGGGTTATCAGGAAGCGGAAAGCCTTTTTCCTGGGCAAAACGAATATCCGATAATTTCTCAGCTTCACCCTCACCACTTAATTCTAGTGGTTTGTTGGCGAAAAAGTATTTGATCTGGGAATCCGCAGATTCATCAGTAGGAGTGTCTAGTTCATTTAATTTAGGCATTTTTTATTTTCTTATTTTATAAATAATATAATAGCAAATATATAGCTTTTTGTCAATATATACCTCTGTTATGGTATACTGAATACTATGAGTTCACTTTCTATCGGCATCGTTGGTCTACCTAACGTTGGCAAATCTACCTTATTTAACGCCCTGACTAATAACGACATCTTGGCGGCTAATTATCCGTTCGCAACAATCGAGCCGAACACAGGAATTGTTCCCGTGCCTGATGGCCGTTTGCAGCAATTAGCTGACCTATACGGATCAACCAAAATTATTCCTGCGACTGTCACCTTTGTTGATATTGCTGGGCTGGTTGCCGGTGCAAGTAAGGGTGAGGGCTTAGGTAATAAATTCCTTGCTAACATCCGTAACTGCGATGCGATTGTTCATATCGTTCGTGCCTTTCATGGCGGCGATGTGGTTCACGTATCTGACAAGGTTGATCCACGTGATGACATCGAAGTGATTAACACTGAGCTAATTCTGGCTGATATGCAAACCATCGAAACACGCCTGCCAAAAGTTACCAAAGAAGCTAAGGCTAAACCTGCCCTGCGCGCCCAAGCTGACTACCTACAGACTTTACTTGATCATCTAAAAGCCGGTACGCCATTATCATCACTGGGCGATTTAAAGGCAGACCTTATTTCTGACCTGCACCTACTGACAGCCAAGCCTGTTATCTATGCCTTTAACGTCGACGAGGATACGTTAGTTGACGAGGCAAAAAAACAAGAACTTGCCGCACTCGTTGCGCCTGCACAGTCATTATTTGTTTGCGCAAAACTAGAAGAAGAAATCAAAGGCCTGGATGAAGCCGATGCTATTGAACTACTTGAAAGCTACGGTGTCAAAGAAACTGGGCTACTGCAAATGATCCATGCCGCCTACGATACCCTCGGTCTGCAAAGTTATCTGACAGCAGGACCAAAAGAAGTTCGCGCCTGGACAATCAAGCAAGGTGCGACGGCCCCACAAGCAGCTGGTGTGATCCATGGTGATTTTGAACGTGGCTTTATCGCCGCACAAATTGTTGATTTCGATGACCTGATTGCGGCTGGTAGCGAAACTGTCGCCAAGAGCGCCGGCAAGATGCGCACCGAAGGCAAAGAATATGTCATGCGCCCTGGTGACATTGTTGAATTCCGATTTAACGTCTAACTATTTCAAACGTTGCAATAGATAAAAGCGTTCTTGGTTACCCTTGGCACCCGCGACATCACTGTCGCGTTTGTCTTTGATAACGAAGTACTGTTTAGCCCACATTTCGAAGTCACGAAGAATTTGACGACGTATTGCATCGTTCTTGATAATTCCTTTATTCGTCTGATCTTTGCCTGCTTCGAACTGTGGCTTTACCATCGCGGCCACCTGAGTAGCTGGATTACTCAAAAAGTTTACGAGGTGTGGCAAAATCTCGCGCAGGCTAATAAATGACACATCGATAACGATAATATCCGGTGTTTCATTCTTGATATAAAAATCTCGGATATCGGTTTTTTCGTGCAAACGAATCTTTGGATGACCTTTTAGGCTGGGATGTAATTGATCGGTGCCAACATCAACGGCGTACACTTTTTTTGCACCATGTTTCAAGGCGTAGTCGGTAAAGCCACCCGTACTGCTGCCGACATCGAGTACAATTTTGTCTCGGAAATCCATACCGAGTACCTCAGCTACACTAGCAAGTTTAAGCCCAGCGCGGCTAACATACTGCTCTTTAGCAGATAATTTAATGTTACTGTCATCACGCACAAAATGACCAGGCTTAGTAATCACCTTGCCATCCACCGTCACCTTGCCTAGCTTGATCCAACTTTCCGACTGCGAACGACTGGTCGTCAGGC
>CAMLED010000032.1 GCA_946479115.1 uncultured Candidatus Saccharibacteria bacterium
CTGGAAAAACGATTGCACGTATTCATCCAGATGCGACGCAGCGCTACGCTGTGGCTACCTCGACAGTGATGCGTCGCAAGGGAGTTAAAGACGGTGTAGCATGGCATCATATTATTGATCCACGGACAGGTAAACCTGCAGATAGTGATGTGCAGACAATGACAATACGCGACAATTTACTATTTATGGCAGATGTTCATGCGACGAATTGTATTATTATTGGGAGCAATCAAGTGCCTGCGTATCTTGAAAAATACGGTATTGCTAATGCCGTATTGCAAACACAGGACGACTCACGACAGTATTTTGGTGATAGAGTTGAACGATATGTAGACAAGGCTGTAAAGTAGCTGTATGATTACGGTACACAACTTATGCTAAAACGAATAATACTATCAGTTTTTGCCATGGCCACGCTTGCTGTAACGGGGGGTCAACTTGCGGGGGCGTTATCTCCTAGTCTGACACCACTAACAACTGTTGCTGCTAGTCAGTCTGCCGAAGAGTTGTCGTTTGGTCAAGATTTTGCCAAGCGCGCTGCGAATGCTTGGCCGTGGTACGTAACCCGCGGATCAGGTATCTTAGCGGCTATTGTTGCCGTGCTACTATTACTTTCGGGCATCGGATTGATTACTGGTCATACTTACCGTGTATTTGAACCTTTAAAGGCATGGGTGTTTCATAGGGCACTCGGCATTGCACTGGGTGTAACGACGATTGTTCATATTGTTATTCTACTATTTGATAAGTATGCGCCGTTCGATATTTGGGACGTACTAATCCCATTCGCTTCAGACTATCAGCCGTTAATGATCGGACAGTTAAATCTAGGTTCATTGTTTGTAGCTCTTGGAGTGATTGCACTGTACGCGCTGGTGACGATTGTCCTGACATCGTATATGTGGATTGATAAACGGCCACAAGCATGGCGCGCGCTGCACTATTTGTCGTATGTTATTGTTATCGCCGTATTTTTCCATGGACTATTTTTAGGGACTGATCTACAAGGTGGGCTGGGTCGCATTTTGTGGGTAATGGGTGGCTTAGTCGTTCTAGGTGCATTCGTGTTACGATTACAGCGTTCCGGAACCACTCGCGGCGAAAAATAATAGTCTATACTAAAGATATGATTCTTGGGATTGATGAAGTTGGTCGTGGGCCATGGGCGGGGCCATTAGTTATTGGTGCTGTTGTATTGGGTGGCGCAACTATTGAAGGCCTCACGGATAGCAAGAAACTTACCAAGAAGCGGCGTGATGAACTAGATGTACTGATTCGCGAACAAGCGGACGGCTATGGACTGGGCTGGGTCAGCGCAGTAGAGATCGATGAGATTGGACTATCGGCCGCACTCGTTCTTGCCACGAAGCGAGCCGTTGAGCAGATTACTGTTCCGTATCATGAAATTATTATTGACGGCACGATTAACTTTTTGAAGGATACAATCAAGGGCCAATATGTGACGACTCTTAAGAAAGCCGATCTGCTGATCCCAAGTGTATCTGCTGCCTCAATCATTGCCAAGGTGGCGCGGGATAACTACATGATAGAGCAAGGGCTGATCTACCCAGAATATAAGTTTGCGGCACATGTTGGATATGGAACAGCGGCTCATAGGGCGGCTATCGAGAAGCATGGAGTGACGCCGTTGCATCGGTTAAGTTTTGCTCCTTTGGCGAAGTATCGGACGGTTGAGTTCGTTCATGGTCAAGGTGGCTTCGCTCCAGGTTCGACAGGGGCCCCGGCGCCTAATCACACTTGGGCTGCAGATGTCTTGCCTCAAGAAAAATCTGACGATCCGCATCAAACAACAAAGCAAATTGGTGATATGGCTGAAGACGAAGCCGCAAATCACTTGGTTCATCTAGGGCATTCAATCATTGATCGTAATTGGAAAACGAAGTTTTGTGAAATTGATATTATTTCGCATCATGATGACACTATTTATTTTACCGAAGTGAAATATCGCAAAACTGATAAACAGGGTGGAGGCTTGGCAGCGATTACACCAAAAAAGCAGCAGCAAATGAAATTCGCTGCTGAATATTACGCTCTTAAAAATAATATAAAAGATACAAATCTGCGGCTAGCGGCAATTGATATGACAGGTCAGCCGCCAGCCGTTCAAGATTTTCTAAAGCTTGGCTAACGCTTCACGGACAGCTGGTCCGTCACGTTCTATTAACGCAACTCGGCCTTCGATTTCACTGATTCCCATTGTGATCACTCGTGATAATGCCGGGACATCTTTCATCGGTCCAAAGAAATCTGTGTATTCTTGTAGCTCATCGGCGGTTATCAAGCAACCAGCAGTATAGCGTGGAAAATCATCGTAACTCTTATCGCCACTGAATGTCTCTTCGACCCACTGCCAATTAGCCTGTAGCCAGTGCCATGCTAGTCCACGACCGTCACGGTTACGTAGTACACCGATATACCAACGTGCAGCATCTTGTGGTCGAACGGCCGTCTCGTCTTTAATTAGCGATAGGATGCGCGTTAACTCATGTTCATCTCGTGTGCATGTTAACGCAGAGACAATGTCTTGCTGTAGTTCCGCAGACGATGTGTCTTTGTGCTGTTTTAGCAGTTCGTCGACAATAGCGTGATCATTGCCGTGACGTACGGCTGCACTGATGATTAGTGAGCGGAGATTAGGATCGAGATCTAAAAGTGGAGTGGTACGGGACATTTCTATAGCCGTGGCGATCGTTTGCTCGTCTTCACCATATAGCATCAATCCCAGGATAGTGCCGCGCAGTTTAGTATCCGTCTCGGTTTCGTGTTCAGTTGGCGTCCAGCCAAGTCGATCGTATTGTTGTCGGGCGAGGTTTGCGGCAAGCTTGCGAAGCTGTTTTTCACTTGTCTCGTTCGTTTCAACAAATTTCTTTAGCTCGCCGATTGTCATAGAGATGATATCCCACACCGATTCAGTATTTTCATCCTTGTAGGCATCAAGAAGATCTACCAGGTTTGCACTTGATATGACATTACCGCGAGCTAACAAGGTCTGTTCGTTTAGTAGCTGGAGGCGATCAATTGGTTGCAAGCTTCCTGTTTTAATTTCGGCAATAAGACGTGATAAAAGTTGGTCATCATAATTGGTGATGAAATGAGCAGTGTCGTTAACGTTAAAGCGCAGCGGTGTGGTGTGCGTGCGGCTGACTGTGGCTTCGGCAGCATCAAATATTTGTGGCATTTCATTGCAGGTTGAGTTAAGGGGGATAGGCCATAGCTTAGTTGAGGGTTGATGTGGGCCAACAAAGAATTGTTTTTGTGATAATGTGACTTGGTCATTCGTTTGAGAAGCTGACAAGACCGGGTAGCCAGGCTGTGAAATCCATGTGGTCATAAAGTGGCTAATATCTTTGCCGCTGGCTTTACCGAGTGCTTGCCATAAGTCGTCGGCTTCGGTGTTACGGTAAGCGTGGGTCGCAAAGTATTCTTTTAGACCAACCTGAAACGCTTCGTGGCCTATATATTGTTGAAGCATGCGTAGTAAACGCGCACCTTTGGCGTAGACGATTGCTCCATCAAACAGTGTGCTGATTTCGTCTGGATGGTTAACGTCAACTTGGACGGCTTGAACGCCATCAATGGCATCACGACGTAAGGCCATGATGCTTTCGAGCGTGGCAAAATCAAGCCAAACATTCCATTCTGGGTGCAGGCTATCGACGGCAACATACGACATAAGTGTTGCAAAACTTTCATTTAGCCACAGATTATTCCACCATTTCATTGTGACGAGATTACCAAACCATTGGTGTGAAAGCTCATGTGCGACAACTTCGGCTATATAGTGCTTGCTATCAATGCTAGATGTTGCAGGATCGGCGAGTAGGGCGACTTCGCGGTACGTAATAAGTCCCCAGTTTTCCATGGCACCACTACTAAAGTCCGGTAAGGCAACATGATCAGATTTGGGTAATGGATATTTGGTATCAAAATACTCGTCAAAGAAATCAATCGTACGAGTTGCAATATCGAGCGCAAAGTCGAGACTTTCAGCCGGCTGAGCTGGCGTAGCCCAGATATTTACTTCAACGCCACTTTTGGTCGTGGCTGTTTTGCGGTGCAGTTCACCGGTTACCCAAGCGAGCAAATAAGTGCTCATGCGCGGAGTAGTATCAAATGTCGTAACGAGCAGGTTATTCTCGATACTTTGCTGGCGGATTGGCATGTTACCCAGGACGGTGATATCTTGCTCTGTTGTTAAGGTAACGTCAAAAGTAGCTTTGGCTTCTGGTTCATCAATACATGGGAATACTTCTCGGGCATGGTGACTTTCGAACTGTGTTGCAAGTAATTCTTTTTTCTCGCCATTGTGATCGTAGTAGCAAGGGTATAGGCCGTGCATGGCATCGGTAATTGCGCCACTAAAGTCAATCACCACAATATGATCACCTTCGGTAATGTCCGGGTGATTAATGAGTAGTTCGTCGTTCTCGCCCGCGGTCCATTTCGCTGCCTTGCCGTCGAGAGTGACACTTTTAATCTCAAGATCTTTTGCGTGAACGCTAATCGTTTCGATACCTGGTGTTGATGTGCCATGAATGGTAACAATACCACCAAAGGTTCGTGCCTCACGTTCTAGGTGAAGGGATAGCTGGTAGTTGGTTGGAGAGAATTGATCAATAAGTCGAGATACAGTATGCATATATCTATTGTATCAAATAAGCTGGCGTGCCCTAGATTGACAAATAACCTTAAGTATGATAATATAAAAAGATTGCTCGATGAAAATAGGGTAAGACCTTTGGCAGGAAAACAGCATAAACAGAGCATTGTCGCTTTGCATTAGCGAATGAATAGGAGAAGTTGTGAAAATCGCAGCTAAGCTTGAAAATGATAAGGCTTACGGCAAGGCTGAAATAACAGTTCACGTTCACGGCATTCCCAAAGGAACTTCCGCCTCAAAGACTGCGGTGGCAAATGTACTGAAGAATGCAGTAAGCGCATTTGCCCCAGAGTTTGAAAAAATTCACAGTTCTCTCAAGAGCAGTGAACGGAAGGGTGAGTACACCGAATCGTTTGGGAGTACCTACCGTGGGATAACTCTTGATATCAAATGCGACGCAACTATGCGGGGGATTGATGGATTTAGTAAAAACCATCACCTTATTGGGCTTGTAGTCGAGACTGCAAAACAAGCAGTCATGGAATACATTGAAAAAGTGTGTCAGCCTGTTGTCAATGAGCGTGCATAGCGCACAAGCATTGTATGCTCAGCTTTAGCCCTTGTGTGGCCAGAGGGCAGATCCTCTCTGGCCGCACATGCGGTATCTGTGTATGTTTTCTTGTCAAATTGCTTCCATAGATGTGTGTCTATGCTGATGAGCTGAAAACAGCGAAAAGCACTTATTTTAAAACGGTCACGCTATACTGAATGTATGGCTTCTGTCTATAAAATTCGGCGAACAGTTATTGCGGCAATCGCATTAATTATTATTGCCGTGACATTACTGACTCATCCTGACTTGCAGCAGCCTATTACACAAACTCCGCCACCGAACGTTGTGGCAAGTGGTAGTGCGGCTGACAGTCTGGCGCAGCTTCCGGTCAAGGGCCGTGCACCAAAGACTGGTTATGAACGAACCCAATTTGGGGATGGTTGGGCAGAGATAAGCGGTTGCGATACGCGTAATCGTATATTAAACCGAGATCTCGTTGATGCTGCGGTAAACGAAAAGTGCCAAGTGGTTAGTGGGGTACTTCATGATCCATATACCGGAAAAGACATCGCATTTAGCCGCGGCGAAACAAGCAGCCAGTCAGTGCAAATTGATCACGTAGTCGCACTCAGTAATGCTTGGCAGACAGGTGCGCAGGCATTATCGAAAGACCAGCGCATTCAACTGGCAAATGACCCGCTAGAGTTATTAGCGGTCGACGGTCCAGCTAATCAAGAAAAGTCAGATGGTGATGCTGCAACGTGGTTACCGTCGAACAAGGCATTTCGCTGTCAGTATGTTGCTCGGCAAATAGCTGTTAAAGCAAAGTACCAGTTATGGGTGACAGTTGCCGAAAAAGATGCGATGACTCGGGTACTAAGTACATGCCCTGGACAAAAACTGCCATAATCATAAGTAGTCATCTTGTCAAAAATAAGTGATAAGACTATAGTTTGAATTAGCTAGACATTCTGGTGTACCTATCAAAGGAGTGTGTCATGACTGAAGAGTCAGCACCAAACGAAATGGTAGTTCTGGTCCCCAATGATATGGAGGGGGTGAGAGAACTAATGGAGCAGTATACCGCATTAACTGAACGCGAAAAGGCTGCACGAGTCGACGAAAAACAGGTCATCAATGCCGTACAGGCATTGACCGCCCGAGTCATCGACCCACTTATTCAAGAGAAGCTGGCAATTCGCGCTGCGTTACAGGTATACTTCACCACTAATCGAAAGTCGGTCCTTGCAAAATTTGGTCGTACGATTGAATTTGCCGAAGGAACGATAAAGTTCCGCGTGATTCCAAAATCACTTGAACTTCCCAAGGATCCTAAGCCAATCGTTCAGTGGCTGCTTCATTTTCGAGGTGCTAAGAAGAGATATCTTCATGCAACGTATACCCTCAACAAGGAAGCACTTGCTCACGCAAATCAACGACTGCTAAGCCTACTTCATGCGCTCTGGCCAGAGTTTTGGGCAGGCAGGCATGAGATTGTATCGTTCAAGCCGGTTGGCGAGGAGGATCCGATTACTATTGCACGTCGACGCTATCCAGAGCGGCGACACTAGCCGTATGACTAGCTGGCCCCGAGTAATTTGCTCGGGGCTTTGTCATGTTCGTTAATAGCGTGTTGAGTATAATTCGTCTTGAAATGCAGTGACGAATGTTCTGTACGGAATAGCACGAAGGAGACGCCATATCCCAACCAAGAAACTGACAACAGTTTGCGCATAAAAAACAAAATACATAAAAGGTATAGATACACTAAGCTCTATTTTTTTAGTAATTCGAATAACATCATCCGACCACACGATAGCAAGGAGCCAAACACAAACGCCAATCCAGCTGAGTGTCAGTAGCAGGTTGCTTCGAAGACTTGCGGCGGTCCAGAACCAATAGCTCATCATGGCGGCGATTATAAGCCAAACAATAGTGAGTAATGCGATCCTTTTGACAGAATATCGAGAGTGACTAGGTAGCGGTTGTCTATAAGAGATAGTGCTCATATATAAACTGGACTGCTTGTTATGTGGCATTGATGGTCTATAGAGCATAACTCGATGGGGAGATTTGGGCAGTAGGCGAATTACCGACATGGCCTTGTAAATAATATTTTTGGTTAATGCAATAAACTGTGGAGTCAAAGCGGTTAACGACGGAGCCGGTTCATTATAGTGGCGCAAATGAAGTGACGTAAGTTGGTCATTATTAACGAAATAGGACGCGCTATTTCGAAGTGTATCTGGGCTAAGCAGGACTGAGCCATCTATGGTTAGCGTTAATTGACTGGCGGGAACTTTGGTAATTCCGCGCCGGACAGCTTGATCGCGTGATGTAGCTCGTCGCGCGTCATAAAACACCAAGGACACTTGTTTATGAAGCTTTTGATACTCCTTTACGATTCGACGTGTCGTATCGGTCGAGCCATGGTCGACGACGACAATTCGATAATTGGCATAGCGGCTTCGCTGGATGCTATCAAGGCATTCAGTAATTAACGAAGAGTGGTTGTGCGTATAAACAACAATGGTTATCCATGGTTGACGCGTTTTGTTGAGCTTGGCGCTAATGCGCTGTAGATGCTTTTTGACGGCTGTAGCGCGCAGGTCATACCACGATGCAATTAGAATAACGGCCAGTCCAGCAACAACGGCACTTCCTAAAATAATTTCAGAAATCAGAATAATTAGTTTTTCGTTCATACTTTCTCGATCGATTCTAGACGGAAGCTAAACATAGCTCGTAGTTCGCTGTAGGCACCGATGCATGTCTGCAAGACGAGTTTTGGTTGGCCAACTGACGTAAAGACACTCGTATCGGTCGGCTGAACTTCTTGGACGGATGTGTAGCGATAATGAAATGCGTAGCCGGTGTCGGTTGTGACAACTGCTTCGGCATTAGGCTGGATCTGCGGAAGTGTTTCAAAGACGCTCGACTGTGCGTGGCCGTAGATTAACGACGTACCATTGCTGTTATTTATCGGCATGCTCGCATCTGCAAAATAGGCCTGGGTTGCATCGACTGTCCAGCTACCGTCGTTAGGGTCGTAGCTACCTACGGCGACTGGCAGGTCGATTGATAAGCTAGGGACGGTTATGCGTATCGGAATACCTTGAGTGGCTGGGATAGCTTTTACAGCGACGGGAAGATGTGGGCGTGGTTGTGGGAGCGCGGCAACTGGTGCCGGAGCGATGTTAATGACATAGAACATCACCCCGACAGCAAGGTTAAGTAAGCCACTAAGGCTATAAAACCAAACCTTTTTTCCAGTTACACTCGGCATAATCGTAGGATCGTTAGTGCTAAGATTTCATCGCAGCGTAGCCAACAGCGAGGCGCGAGCCAATAACAGCGATACCAAGTGCAGCGATAAGGCCTGCGATCAGACCGGCCGTTGAATCGGCACTGGTATTAGGAAGCACTGCTGGGGCTGCTTTAGCTGGAGCTGCTACCGGAGTAACTGCGCCTTTACCACCGACAACTGGTGTCTCTTCTGTTGGAGGCGTCACTACAGGAGCGGCCGCAATGACACAAGAATTGTTCTTGATAGTACCTTCGACGGTCGTGCCGTTAGTATTGCCGGCATTACCCGAAGTGCTTGAGCCACCTGAGGTGTTAGTGACAGTAACAGCAGATCCAGTTGTTACTTCTTGACCATTGCTGTTGTAGACTTTGACTTTATTGTCATTATCGACGGTGCAGCGGAAATTTTCGATGACTTCACATTCATTGACTGAACCTGGTCCTGTATTAGAGATGGTACAGTCTGCTGCTAATGCAGGTGGCGTGGTAAAACCAAACGCGAGTGCAAATACTGCTACAGTTAATAAAAGTTTTTTCATATGAACCCTCCTTATGCTTAGTTGGTAACTTTTGCAAACGAGTGTTTGTATTAGGTACTTTAATAATAGTCCCTGTTGTAATAATTGTAAATAAATATACTTACGGTTAAACGGGACTGAGAATAA
>CAMLED010000033.1 GCA_946479115.1 uncultured Candidatus Saccharibacteria bacterium
CATTATCCCAAGTTGGCCAGTTATCAATATGGATCGTCGTGTCATGACCCAAATCAGCCCATAGCTCTTCGGTAATATGTGGTGCAAATGGTGACAATACTTGTAACAAGCTTTCGATCGCGAACTTCCAGTCATCTGATTTACCAATTCCATACGTTTCTTTTAATTTAAAGTAGCTGTTTACCGCTTCCATCATAGTTGAGACGGCAGTATTGTATTTGTCGTCTTCGATATCTTCGGTAATCTTTTTAGCCGTCTTGTGTGCAACTGTCAGAATTTCTTTAGCACCCACGTCACTTAATGTAACGTTGCCTGCTTCGATATATTCTTGGACCAAATTCCAGGCACGGCTAAGGAAACGATACGTTCCCGGGACACCACGTGTATCCCACGGTGCATCGATATCGTACGGAGCAATAAACATTTCGTAGACACGAAGGCTATCTGCACCGTAACCGCTGTCCATAATCTCAAGTGGGTCAATCACGTTACCCTTTGATTTGCTCATCTTTTGACCATCTGGAGCCATAATGTAGGCATTGTAGAGCATACGCTTGAATGGTTCTGGATCTGGCACCAGACCTTGTTTGTAAAAGAATCGCATCCAGAAACGTGAGTATAGTAAGTGAGCCACGGCGTGGTCGCCACCATTATAGAAATCAACTGATTCCCAGTAATTAGCAAGTTCTGGATCCCAGGCACGCTCGTTATTAAACGGATCAATATAACGAATAAAATACCAGCTGCTACAGGCATAGCCATCAAGTGTGTCGGTCTCGCGCTTGGCCGGACCGCCACACGTTGGACACGTCGTATTCACCCATTCATCAACAGATGCGAGTGCAGATGTCGCGCCGCCCTTTGGTTTGAAGTCATCAATATCAGGCAAAATAACCGGTAATTGATCATCAGGTACAGCAACGGCGCCGTGTTCTGGACAATGAATAATTGGAATTGGTGCACCCCAATAACGCTGACGACTAATCAGCCAGTCACGCATCTTGTAGGTCGTCTTGGCGCGGCCAGTTTGCTCTTGCTCTAACCATGCAACAATTTCTTCACGTGCTTCTTCGCTACGCATACCACTAAAATGACCGCTGTTCGTCAGGACACCTTCGCCGTGATAATGACCAACTTCTTCGCTTGTCTCTGGTTTTTCAACGACGTCGATAATTGGCAGTTGAAATTTCTCGGCAAAGGCAAAGTCACGCTCATCGTGCGCAGGAACCGCCATTAGCGCACCGGTGCCATAACTAGCCAGTGCATAATCTGCGAGCCAAATTTGCATCTTTTCACCGGTCGCAGGGTTAATTGCATGTGCACCCGTAAAGACACCTGTCTTTTCGCGGGATTCATTCATGCGTTCGATTTCAGACTTGCGAGCTGACTCATTAATATAGGCCTCGACAGCTTCACGAGTATTACTATTAGCAAGCTGCTTTGCGAGCGGATGCTCTGGGGCAAGAACCAAGAATGTCGCACCAAATAACGTATCTGGACGAGTCGTAAAGACGGTAATAATATCGTCGCGGCCTTCGACCGTAAACTCAACTTCAGCACCCTGAGATTTACCGATCCAGTTCTTCTGCATCGTCTTGACCATTTCAGTCCAGTTCAGATCATCGGTTGCTTCGAGCATCTCATCTGCGTAGGCAGTGATACGGAAAAACCACTGCTTTAGATTCTTTTTCGAAACCGGATTACCACAGCGCCAACATTTGCCACCTTCGACTTGTTCATTAGCGAGGACCGTCTGGTCAGTTTCACACCACCACTGCGGGCTTTCTTTTTGATAGGCTAAATCATTTTTATATAGCTGGTTAAAAATCCACTGTGTCCAGCGATAGTATTCAGGATCAGCCGTGCTGATTTCTTTCGTCCAATCATAGCTATAACCCAAGCGTTTAAGCTGCTTGATAAAGTTTGCCTTGGCTTCGTCATGTGCTTCGCGAGGCTTTTTACCAATTTTAATAGCATAGTTCTCTACTGGCAGACCAAACGAATCCCATCCGATTGGGTGATACGCGTTAAATCCCTGCTGTCGCTTGGCACGGACTTTAATATCACTAAATTGGAATGTGCGGCCGTGGCCAATGTGAATGCCGGCACCAGTGATGCCAGGCAGCATACTAAATCCAAGATATTTTGGTCGTGAATGATCATGCAAGTCAACCGTGTAGGTACCGTCTTGTTCCCACTTGGCTTGCCACTTTGCTTCGATATCAATTGGATTATAGCGCTTCATACATCTGGTAGTATAGCAAACTTTACGCCTCTGTTACAGAGTAGCCGCTGATAGTAAGAGCTCTTGGACATCTTTTTGCAATTGCTCAAGTGTCGTCGCGTCAGTTGGCGTTACGACATTGACGGGTTTATTAAACGTCGGCACGACTGTCAGACTAGTGGTCTTTTGCTTATCACTCGCAACTAGTTTGGTAATATGATGTGTCCAGTTATTCACCCATAACTCGACTGGCGTATTCTGATTCATTTTTTGGCCAGATGCGCTCTCACCTACGTTGAGCTTAAAGTTCTTGTCACAAGCACGGAGTGTTTTATACAGACCGGTTTTTTGAAATGCAATAGAAAAACTATGTGCTTTTGTTTGATCGATATTCATGAGATAGCCTAAGCTACCGTCTTTACTGCCAAGTGACTTATCGATAACAATAAATGGATAGTTTTTATATATATCGATAACTTCTGATTTTAATTTCGAATCATCCTGGGCTTTTTTAATCGTCTCGCCGATGCAGCGCTGCGCCGTTGCAACCTCGGGACTATATGATTTGAGATCTTCACTGCTAACTTTGATCCATTTGTCATTTATCTTGGCGACAATTTTATCAAATAGCGGTTGAGATGAAGACGGCACGGCTTTGCGATAATTCTGAACGAGGCCATCTATATTTTTGACCTTAAAATAAAGATCACCTTTGTCGTTCACCATGCCGCTGCCATCGAGCGTGTATTTTTTGCCAAGTGACGTCATGGTTAATTTCAAATCTGCATTTCCGCCCTTGGTTGCGGCGCCACCATTAAAATCAATACTGATATCACTGCCGGTTTTTACCACGTAGCTACCTTTATACGCCACAGACTGTGCTTGAAGCGCGTTCATGATACCGTCAGCAACAACTTTTTTAGGGTTTTGATACCAAAAGGTATATACAAGAGCCAAAACAATGAGTAGGACGATAAGACCAATACCACCAAACAGAGCTATTCTATTCTGTCGCGGCATTTGATTAATTCGCTGACGTAGTGTGAGTCGTGATGTTTGTAATGGGGTTGCTGGATCGTTCATAATCTACCGTCCTCCCTGTAAAAAGTCGTTTGCTATCTATATCTAGAGTAGCATATTTTACAGCAGTCTAGGAGACACGGGCAAAGAATTCAGACTTTGTTTTTAACCATTCCGGAGACTGGCGCACTAGCTGATTACTGTCTTCCATGGCGCAGATAATCTTGACAGCTTCTTCGGCATAGATACCACCTTGCGATCCCTTTACTAGAGTCACCGCGCCTTCTTCGAGCACGCTATGAACAAACGTACCAGCATCGATTGCGTTCTTAAAGCTACGCACCTGACAACCACGCATACGTGCTGCCGGCGCTAGATATGCCTCAGACTGTTCGCCAATGGTCACTACCCATGACAGTAAGCTTGGATCACACAGCTGCCCAAGGGTTTCGTGTTCTTCTTTTGATGAAGCACCTAGCTCATTCATATCACCCAACACGGCGATTCGTTGACCCGTTGGCATGCTATATAGCATCTGCAGTGCGGCACTCGCCGCTACCGGGCTAGAGTTGTATGTATCGTCCAAGATTGTTGACTGTTTTTGACCGCGAAGAATGTTCATTCGACCCGGCACAGGACTAATTAACTTCAAACCAGCGGTAATCTCTGCGGCCGTTACGCCCATTTTAACGGCGACCGCCACAGCACCCATCACTGGACGCAGGCTATGTTCGCCAATGACTTTAATTGTTGCTGGGAATGGATCGTATTCAGGAGTAATAACCTCACCTTCATGACCTTTTTCAGGCGTAAAGTTCCGCGTCTCAAATCGATACTCGGCAACACCAGTCGTACCATATGTATCTATATTTGGATTAGTCAAATATTCAGCGTATTTACCGTCAATATCATCACGGTTAATGATTGCGATTTCTGACATATTTGCAGCTGTTAGTTCTTCCTTGGCAACCGTATCGATATCTTTAAAGAACTCCATATGCTCAGGTGTAACCGCTGTGACAACACCAATGTATGGATGAAGATATTTTGCGAAACGGGCAAGGTCGCCTGGATGATCTGCCCCAATTTCTTGGATAATTACATCCGTACCAGAGGGCATTTTAATACGTTCTTTGGCAGCACGAAATACCGATATCCAAGCACCAATACTTTTAACATTTTCAGGATATTCAATCCCTAAAATTGCTAGTGGCGCACTCATGTGCGTATTATGGTTACCTTCGTGAAGTGCCACACGATAACGGCGCGATAGTAATGTTGCAATCGCACGCTTGGTGCTTGTTTTACCCACACTACCTGCAACGACAATTAATTTCACATCGGGATGTTTGCGGAAAAATTTGCGAACATAACGTTCAAGTTTTAACTGAATGATCATTTTAAACATAGGTACTCCTATCATAAACCATTACCGCAACTAATTAAACGTGAGAGAGATTTGCTTTTCGTTCTTTTGAACTCATCAGCATAGATACACATCTATGGAAGCTGTGTGACAAGTAGGCAATGAGAGCCTAGGCGAGGGGCGATAAAATCACCGCCCCTCAAAAACCTATCGTTGGGCGCGTATCTGAGCATAACCCGCTATGGGTATTGCATCGACCGTAAAACTACCGGATTCCCATCCTACTTCGCTAGCAAATGCATCGACGACTTTAAATTCATCGTCATACCAACGCCTGCCTGCCCTCAATGTTACTAAAAATTCACGAGGGCCTAGCGATTCAAGGCAGAAAACTTCCGGTACAGTCCGTAAAAACCGCCTTAGAAGTTCACCCGTTTTTTGGTCACTTGGCGGCACTTTTTCCATACCATTTTGATTCAAAGAACCCCTATCGCAATCAAGGGGATGTGAAAGGACAAAACGTCGCTCCATTTCTCGAGGCTCAATAGCAATTGATCTGCGTGTCATAGTGGCTCCAACTGTTGCCTACTTGTCATGAACGATTCTTGCTCACTACCAATTGTAGTGTCAAATAATCATAGTAATTATATAATTTATATAAAAATAAGTCAATGTCTAGTACATCTTAATCCATAAAATAAGATCGCCCCAAAGAGCGATCTTAGAATAACTTGATTGTCTAGCTTATTTTAGGCTAAATGGAGGGTATTGATCGGTTGTTAGCAAGAATGCGTAGGCAGTCACACGGAAATTCCATCTAAATACGCCAACGACGAAATCAAATAGACTCTTTGGGTAACGGCCGGTGAATAGAATTGCAAACCATGCAACAACAGTAAGAATCACAGCAACAATCATCAAAGCAAGTAGGACGATGTAATGCGGAAATGCAAGAAGCCATTTCACAAGGGGCATCCAGCGATTTAAATCTTTTTTAACATCCGGGTATCCCAGTTCCAATTTGACCGATTGCACATCGACAGTTGATGGATAAAGATCAGTTAGCAGAAAAAGATAGGCAGAAACACGCATTGAGAAACGGTTCAGCTCTAGATTAAAATCAAACCACCATCGTGGGTAGCGTTGTCGAAACAGGATCATCAGACCCGTAGCGGCAAACAGCCCCGCAACAATCCCACCTGTACTCATAGTCATTTCATTACCAGCTTCATTAGCAAAAGTCTCACCGCCCGCCGCTGTCAATAAGCTAATAATGAGAAGAATTGGCACTGCCCAAATAATGCGGAAAAACGTCGTTAAGCGATCGAGTTTTTTGGGATAATCGATATCTAAATTAGCTGGATATGGTTTTGATTTTGCTGACATGTATGTAATTGTCTCCTTGGTGGCATTACACTATTTTATGTTCGTCCTCAGACGCTCTCAGTGTAGCATAATTTAAAGAAACCAATAACAATTTAACCACTGTTATTTACGCGTGTCGCTTTTATATTCCAGGATATCGCCTGGTTGACATTCGAGTGCTTTACATATTGCTTCAAGCGTAGTTAATCGGACCGCTTTAGCTTTGCCGTTCTTAAGAATAGATAGGTTTGCCATCGTAATACCTACCTTTTCGGTCAGTTCTGTCACGCTCATTTTGCGTTTGGCGAGCATGACATCGATATTAATAATAATTGCCATATTGCTATACCGTTAAATCATTTTCAGATTTAATATCAACCGCATTCTGAACAAGCTTTTGTAACAATGACGAGAATGCTGCAATCACGAATGAAGCACCAATAATAACAAGTGCTATTAGCAGTACACCTGGCGCATCATCCATGTCTGCGGCCTTATAAACATATGGCGATCCTAGCGTAAAGAGACTGCCGATAATAATCGCGCAGTTCTTGATATTTTTAAATGCTTTTATAGATGCGACAGAAAACGCATTATTCGCATCGATATAGCCAAGGAGCTTCAAGCTCTGATATAAAGCCCAGAAAAATGGGATTGCTGGAACGTATAGTCCAATGAGAATAGGTTTATAGAAACCAGTGTTATCGTCAGCGATTATTAGTGGCAGCACATACACGCATAGCGTTAACACAAAGAGCCCGATTAAAATAATTGCGAGTCGTAAAAACAATGTCGATCCTTGCTTCATAGTCATTTCCTTATTTATTGCTATATTAAATGTACTACACTATTTATCGATTTACAATAAATATATATTGATTTAATTAGCTAAAAAGCTTCGACAGGCGTCGAACAACTCTTTCGCTCGCGTAAATTGAACGACATGGGCAGCCTTAGGGATTTCAACGACAACACTACGACGGGACTGTCGAGCCAAATAATCAGTCCATTCCTTGGGAACGATCGGGTCTTTAGCACCTCGTACAATCAGTATATCGGCATCGACTGCCTTTATACTTTTCTCTATCTGGTCGTTCAGCATAAAACGTATAGTCTTTAGATAGCGCACTAGTCCCATTCGTATATAGTCGCCAAGAATAATAATATTTGCACGTAGCGGTTCATGAAAAGTATCCTGGAGCAAACGTAAGCCCTGTATAAAAACATTTCGCTCCGACCTATTAACTGTTGGGGCAATCAATATAAACCTGGCGCTGATGTCCGCATGGCGCATACCAATTTGAATAGCTGTTTGACAGCCCATAGATTGGCCAACAATAATTACATTATTAAGGCCTACGTTGCGTACATATTGAGCCGCGACATCCGCCATTTCTTCCAGGCTCAACGGCTCTTTAGGCTTTGGTGTCTTGCCATAACCAGGCATGTCAATTACATGCACATTGAATTCCTGTGCGCATTCTAGAGCGAATGGCAAAAAATATCTTCCAGACACACCAATACCATGAATAAAGATAATATGTCGAGCCGGTTTGGCAAGCAGTGACGTGCGTACATCGATATACTGTTGCCCCACTCTGACCCGACGCTGTATAGACAGTGAACCTTGCATCACCTATTTATACCACGAACAGACCATACTAGGCGCGTAGTGCTTTTGGATCCTCTCCTAGCATAGATTTCATTTTTACCGACACCTGACTCGCCGGGGTCGTTTCTGGTGCAATACTTTCTCGCTTCTTGACCGGAAGGCCCTTAGCCTTTGCCTCAATCACTTCACGAATGAGGTCCTGCTGTTGATTACGATAATCACGCGCATAAAAGGGTGCTGAATACCGCTCCATAAGACTAGAGGCGATAGAGATTTGCGCAGGTGACGGCTGTGGTATAGCGGGCAACTTAATATCAGACCCAGGCAGTATTTCATCATAAAAGCGTAGCGTCTGAACGATAATTATCTCATCTTGCAGCGAAACTAGTGCAAGGCGTTCACGTCCGTAAAAAAGAAATGTTGCAATAGCAACCTTATCTGTACGCTCAAATGCACGACGTAAAATTGCGTATGTCAGCTCACCTCCCTGATCAGGTGCCAGATAGTAGGGACTATCGTAATATATAGGATTAATATCCGCCCTATCGGTAAACTGCCGAATAACAATATTACGCTCGAAACCAGTGCTTCGTTCTAACTCTTTTTCACTAAGTTCAATATACTTACCGTCGTATTCTGCCGCTCGTACAATATCGTCTTCGTTTATTTCTTCACCATCCTGCAAGCAAACGGTTACTCGCGTTACCGGCGAATGATCGATAGCATGTAGCTGAATAAAGTGAGGGTCAATAGAGCGCGTCGCAGCATAGAGCTTGACTGGCAGCATCACATCGCCAACCCTAAAGTACCCTTTCCATGATGCTCTCATATTGGCCCTCCTTATCTAAGAATTACTCTGCGATAGATTTTTGACTTTCTACGGTTGGGTTTGTTACGAGCGCATAGCCAATCACGAGAATACCGACGATGAGATGCGGCACCCAGACATTTGCGGCTTCGTCTGCAAAACCAAATAGCCACGGCGAGAGTGCCAGGAATGCACCAGTTACGTAATCCAATACAAGATGGATGCGCATCGGCACGAGTTTGATCGGGCTAATAACGCTCGTCGTAATGAGCTCACTTACTATAATAAAAATACCGACATAAATCGGTACCATTGATGCGGCTTGATTGTCGCTAAATCCAAATAATTGCGGAGCAAATAGCAATGCCATACCTACTATTAGTCCAATAATTGTATGCGCCTTTGATGATAGAAGTTTCATATGTTATCTCCTCATTTAAATTGCTTACTCTTCTATTATAATCCTTTTTTAAGCTTGGGGCATATTTTTTGATTGCACAGATAGCTCCTTACGAGCCTTAGCAATACATGTCCTAAAGAGATATAATAGATAGAGATGTTTAACTATCCAGTGGTGTTTGTCGACATTGAAACGACGGGTGGAAGTTACCGAAACAGCCGTATTCTTGAGATTGCGGCAATTCGCGTAGA
>CAMLED010000034.1 GCA_946479115.1 uncultured Candidatus Saccharibacteria bacterium
TTTGCTATGCAATTGTGCAAAAGTATTGTTAAATATGCGTAAAAATGATATAATCGACACCAAATAAACAGCGAAAAACAGACTCCCTGTCATTCGCTCTCTTCGTAAAGAACCGAGTTTGAGTATCAGGTGAGATGCTCTTTAAAAACTTGGTAAAAGTGATTCAACCATTCATCTACATGGAAGGTAGTATGATGTCCCAAAATACTGCTATCAATGCAAGCACTACCCATTCACCTGTACCCCCACAGCCCACGACATTGCCTCAGCTAGCGGCAAATCATTCAACCGTGCTCATCAGCGCAACCACGCTGCCAGAGAAGAACACGGCTAAAGGTGAGCCAAAGAAGATTGAAGATAAGGCCGTTGTCAAGCAGGAAGTCCAACGAGAAAGCCTCATGGACATCCTGCGAGACGCTTCGGTGCGATACGAACCCAGCAGTTTCAAAGAAAAGATGGTTCATTCGCTTACCGCGGATGCGCGACATGCTGAACACGAAAGTGCTATTAACGCACGGCTTGATCAGGCCATCGCTCTTGCCGAGATCGAATTAATCGACCTTGGCGACGGTGAAGACGGTGTCGACCCCACGATTATTGACCTCAACCAGAAAGGTGGCGCCGGAAAATCTCCTAACGCAACTAGCGATGGGGTCACACTGGCCGCAAACAACGACCAAGTGATCATTGTGATCGACAACAACCAGGTTCTGGGCAGTACATTACAGTACCTTGATATCCAGAAGACGCTAGGCGTACGAGACAGTATAAAAATGTTCGAAAAGAACACTACATATGCCCATGTTCGCCGTCATCTAGGACATCATCCGAAGTACAAGAACCTTTACGGTGTTGACTCGGATCCAGAAGACAAACGACGCAACAATCCGATCGATGTTACTGCGTTCTACAAGTACGCCAAGGGACTGAAGTCGGCATGCCATACACTGATATTCGATAATGGCAATGAAGTCGTCAACGCGCAGACACTTGTTGGACTTGAGTTAGCAGATGTCTTCCGTTTCGTCACTATCCCGTGGGTCAATGACGCTAACCGGTTATGCAAAGATACAATGGAGGAAACCCGCGCTCTTTACCCCGAAAAGGTAGCGAATGCCGTCATCTCTGTGAGCGCATGCAAGCCGGACGAGATGAATCTGGAGCATTGGTCAGAATATTTCAGCCACCCGAAAGAACAGATCTGCCTGATACCCTACGACCCCATTTTCGATTCACGCTTCACAATTGTCGACGGGAAACGATTGCAAACTGCATGGGTTGTTGACCACACGCAGTTCCAAAAGCGAACATACCTGGCTAATCTTGAGCGTACTATCCTCACACTCAAGCAAGCACGTAAGGGTATCGAGGCTAAGAAGAAAAGCAACGAAACGGATGAAGCCATAATCAAGAGGATGCTCGGATTTCTGCAAGCAAGCACTGATCCGAAATCTCCTCAACAGGCCGAAACTGACAAAGCTGCCTTTGAAGCTGCGGTCCAAGCAGAAGTATACCGCAGGCTACACCCGGCTAGCTAACACTTTTACCAATACCAACAAAGCTGGCGCCCAGATCATTGATCAGGGCGCCAGCATCTACCTGAGATTTCAACTCAACCGAATTGAAGCATCAGGCAGATTATTTATTTAGTAAAGACAACTGCGCCAAATGTGCTATTAAGAATTGGTTGCGCATTCCATGCGCCAGTATTAGTATCTGGTGTCTTTGGATATGGATCGGCTACAAGGAATTTACCGTCCTCAGTGATACCACGTATCAGCACAAAGTGTGCGCCGACAGATGGTGCAACGAATGGTGCTGGACCACTACCAGCAGCCAGGATCATGCCCCCATTTTTTAGGATCTCTCGATACGCATTTATATCCTTGAAGTTCTGCATTTGTGCACCATTGATACCAAAGCTTTTACCTAGGTTAATAGCAGCGTCAAATGAGGTTCCCTGGTCACCAGGTAGCCACATACGATTGTCGTTAGTAAATTTAATAACATCACCAGGATTAATTTCCCTACCAGTGAGTGCGTTTACTGCCATAGCAACAGACGTTGGGCCACACGAAACGTCACAAGCCCGTACACCATTCGGTGTGCGAATTTCACCCCATCGCGGATCACACTGATTAAATAGTTTCATCGCTGCTTCGCCAGTCGTTGGCCAACCCGCTAAAATACCATTGCTATTTGTTTCCTGCTTAGGGGCTCGTGATGCAAGAATTGCCTGGTATTCTGCATTAAATGCATCACCCACTTCATTAGCGTATGCTATGCGCTCTTCATCACGATGTGCACTTGGTCGCTCATAGCTCTCACGTACAATAATGGCAGCATCCCGACGATTCGTAGCGGTTTTCAATGCGTTAAATGCCGCGCGCTCCTTACCGAGCAATTCGTGTTTAATAAATTGCAATTGCGTCATAAAGTCTGCTTGATTTTTCCCGGCAAATGCGCCAAGATCCATAAGCCGTCCGCCTTCCCACTGCGCAATACCAAATGCAGGACCGCCATTTTGATTGCGGCCAGGATTTAGGTCTGCGCCAGTCTCACCTAATAAGTTCCCCACGAGGCCTGCCGCCTGTGATGGTGTCATCGCCAACTCGGGATCATCAATAAAGAATTTCATTGCAATACCACGACGTTCCCACACCCCACCACGTCCTGCAAGCTTGTCAGATGCATGGCTATAATCACCTTGAGGTGTCGAAGGACCTTGCTCTTGCCTTGGCGCTTCTTGCTTGTATGTAGGTATTTCGATAATCTGTGGTTTAGGTATTTCGAGAGTTGGCGATATAAGCACTTCTTCAGTAGCTGTTTTGTCCTCACCCAGATTCTCAGGAGTAAGAGTGATCACACCATCTATTACTTTTGGAGCTTTATCTTCGTCGGTTTCGTGATTGTTTGATTTGTCTGACTCTTTCTCGGACTTTTTATCTAATTTATCCTCGTCTATCTTGACTACACCATCAATAATTGAGACTACCGTTTCGTCAACTTTGTCTTTTGTTTTATCTGCAGGTGACTGCTCGATAATAGGCTGTGCCGTTACTTTATCTTTTTCATGTGATTTGTCATCAGATTTTTCATTAGAATCTATTAGATGTGATGGATCAATTAGTATCGCATGATCATCAGGTTTGGCATCATTTTTTGATTTAGCTTCTTGAGTTGCAGGGTCGTTCTTAGGTTTTTCGGCTATCTTATCCAAAGTAGTCTTGTCAGAATTATTTACTGGCGAATTGTCTTTCTGCTTGGTAGAATTCGTACTCTTCTCATCAGATTTCTTTTCCGCTGAGATGGGTGTTTCTACTAAGTTATCAGGAATTATAATTGCGTTTTCGGGCTGTTTAGGTTCAACCTTCTTGTCTGTCTTTTCCTGTGGCGACGCTAGTTCTTTAACAGGCTGGTTCTCTTGCCTAGGCACTTCGATTGCCTGCTTGGTGTCCGATGTAGGCTTTGGTGCCTCGATAGTAACCTTCTTATCGGGTGTGACAGATTTATCAGACTTAGCAGTACCGTCTGGCACTACTTCGGTCGTCTTGGGACCAGTGTCAGCATGAGCAGCGAATTGAGGAAGCGCGCTTAATACGCCGGCAACAGCAACAGACGCAACAGCACGACGAGCAACAGTCCCCACCTTTTCAATCAATGCGTTGGGGTCTTTAAGTTCAGTGCCATAGGCGGCGACACAGACTTTATTTATTGCTTCAAATTTAGCCTTGCTCTCTGGATCCCTTCCTCTTGCATCCTTCCGTGCAGCTCGCAGCCAATCAAGTTTGTATTGCTCTCCACTCGGAATGACCTGCTGACCTTTTTTAATAGCAGGAATACCTGCACCATATTCTGCAGCAACAACAGCAAGCACGTCAGCCTCGCGTTTAGCACTAGATTGCTCGGTTTTTGGTTTTAAATCAATATCTTTCTGCGCCTTAATTGCGGCATCATGCCACTTATCAATATGGGGCTTCAAAGAATCTAGCCCCACAGGTGCTTCCTTAATCACATCAAGAAATTCATTCGTAACTTCACCGTTTTCGACGACACGCTGGACCGCTTTATCGAAATATACCGCAATCTTGTCATCAAGATCTTTATGTAGCTTATCGGCATTAAGTTTCGAACTAGAAAACACATCATCGATTTCAGCATGAACTTCAGCTACCACTTCTTTAAATTCTGCTCGTATTTGAGCTGGCCCCACTAAATAATTTTGATCACTCTCGATTACTGCATATAGATTCTCAACCTTCTCTTCAACAAAAGTCGTCTCATAAGCATAAGGTTGAGTGTCTGGCGTGGTAAATGTGTCGGTTGAATGTTCCATAATTTTTCCCGTTATTTATCTGACTTTATCGTTAGTTGTGAAAATATATTTCGTGAACCGGTTGGTATTGTAGCCCTTCGTAACTCTAGCGGAAGTTGCTGTTGCGACACCTCTACGGTAGGTGCTCTCTGCGGCAAAGGTGGCGGCAACGTAATGGGCACAGATATAATAGGCTCTGATGAATTGTCCAGCAGTTGCGTCACCTGTCGCGTATCCGAATCTGAAATAATTGATTCATACTTATACAATTCGTTAAACAGTACAGGAACAGGCTCGATTTGCGGCATTGCCCCTAACTCCGTAACAGCAACTGCAATATGGCCTAGTATTTTTTTGATTGTAGCAGGACGATTTTCTAACCTCGCCTTGTATTCTCGATTGTTTTTTATATAAAGCTCACAACTCTGAAGCCGCATATCTAACAATGAAATACTTTTTTTGAGTTGTCGCGCTTCCATACGCAGCTTACGCAAGTTAGTTGCCAAGATAAAATCTCGATCATCGGCAATGTCGCTATCTGGACCATCCGCTTCGCTCAAATCACTCAATCTATTAAGAGTATCTGCTATAGCTTCATCGACACGCACCTTATCCTGATATAGCTTCTCTAATTCATGCTTCATACGACTCAAGTCCGTCTGCGCTTCGTCGTAACGATCCTCAATCTCAGCCAGTGCCCGATCAACGACACCACCCTCTTGGTGCTCACGAACCACCTCATCAAGTTGCGTACCCAGCTTAAGTATCTCAGAAGATGAGATAGAGAATTGATCATGTGGTTGAGATTGGCCTTCGTGCATAATTTAAAATTTTCTATTTAGTAGCTTCGGTAGACCCGTCGGCATTAACGGTAAACTGTAATATTTTGGTTGAATCTTTATCTAGTGTAAATGCATTTGAATTAGCAGCTACGGGATTCTTAATCAGCATAGGATCTTTAACTTGTGGATCATCTATCTTACCGATGCCATCAACTTTCGCTTCTTTATATTTTGACAGGCCTTTGTTATACAAGTCCTCAACCTGCTTCTTAATTGCAGCTTCAATCTTCAATTCAGTATTTGCACTGGCCTGTTGTGCATATGCTCCAGCTTCATCTGATAGAACCTCAGCCATTCTCATTCGAGCCTGAGCTAGTTCAGCATCTTTATTTGGTCCATCGGCATACGCAGCCTTCAAACGGGCACCTTCTTCAGCGGTCATACCCTTACCCGCTATGAATAAATCAACTGTTCCATTAAAGCCATCTTTTATACCAGGCAGGTTTTGCAATTTTTTATTAACATCAACATATATTTGTGGCGAAACCTTTGAATAATCTACGGTAATCCTATCACCTTCAATCTTTATAACAGATTCACGATTAGCCGCTTCGACACATGCGGTGTATCGTACTGGAGTCTCGGTAAGGCTAGTAGTTGGCTTAAAGTAATCTCCTGCCTGAGTTTTTGCAGCAAGTGGATATTCGGCACCCGAGGGGTCTTTATACTTCCAGCTCGAAGTGACCGTTGCATCAAATTTTCCACTATAAAGAGCAGGCCCTGCACCGCGCTCATCTAGACAGCCGCCAAATGCATCAACAATTGTAGCCGGCGCAAGATCAGGAATAGTTGCTGGATCCACCGTTGGTGATTTATCGGGACTAATTGAAGTGTTAGTCGCATTAAAACCGAAAGTATTTGTAGTAAGTGCCAGGCCACCAGCCGTTAAGCTAACTGCACCCGCAGTAATCACAGCTACCGTCCCAAGCCTACGTCGACGTGACATTTTCTTCTTTGGTGCTTGGTACTCAAGAGTTTCCTCTTTCAATGTCACAGATTGTGCTTCGGTCTTCTGCTCGACTAAAGGCAGCGGCGAATACTCCTGTGGTTGAGCTGGGGCATAGACTGGATACGCAGGTACAGGTCCACGACTTTTATTCATAAAATCACGAAGTGCATCAGTCTGTTTCTGTTTTTCTGCCGCTTTTAATGCATTTTCCGCCTCAGCAATTTCTTGCTCAAGTGTAGATGCTAAATCCTGAACTCCTGCAAGCGCATTCTTTAGTTGATCGACATCGAGTACGGCTGCAGGTTCTTGCACTGGCAAAAGCATATCGATACGTGGTTGCGGCTGAATAGCAGCACGAAGACCGCCGCTCATAGGTGTTTCGTCCGACTGAACTCTAACATATTTGCTAACCCCACCAGGAAATTCTTTAAGCTCATAAAGCTTTCCGTCGATATTTTTTTGTTTTGGCTTCTCGCCCGAAAGAGGTGATTGTAAATTACGCTCCATATTATTTTCCTGTAACCTTTTCTGTAATAAACTTAGTTTTATCATCAATATCATTAAGCAAGTTACCACTTAGATGATCGTAGTTAATCTGATCCATTCGATTTGTCACAACTTTTGTGCCTGCATCAACCGCAATATATGTAGCACCGTACAGAACTGAAATACCAGCAGCACCCAATGCCATCTTTCCAGCAAAACGAGCAAAACGACGATTACGCACTCGCGGCTCATTATCAGCAGCTACTTCATCAGATTCGTATAGCTGTACTTGTGACCGTTCTGGCATAAGTGGCTGATCTACCACTTCATATGTATCGTTCTCTACATCATGAACATACTCATCGCCATCGATAATAACCTTTACGTATCGCACTTGCTGTTCGTGATTCATTTTAACGATCCCCTTGTATGGCTGATTTTACGGCACTACCCTTTAGAGCAGCATCTTTAACAGCCTGTGATACGTCGCAGCTTCCAACCGTATCATTATTAACGGTAAGTGTATTATTTTTTGCTCTTAGGTCCTGTAGTGAAGCATACGCACCGTCGACACTTGTCTTCTTGCCGACAATTTGCGCAGCATTTTCTTCTTCGCTTTTAGCATCGCCAATTAATATGGTCGTATTATTGCGAGTTAGTGCCTTGTCATATAGTCGAGCACCTAGCAAAACACTGTTGGAGACACCGTCTGAAAATGATGGCTCTACTACTGGCCATACTTTAGATGTACAGTTATCGCCCACTGCTTTTGTACCGCTCACTAATGCGGCCATTGCCAATGCACCACCTGCTTCATCATTTCCGCTTGTAAGATCTTTAATAAAACCTACATCCTCAAGGAATGGTGTTGCCTTAAAGACATTCATAATATTTTCGACAGGTACAGCTGTTGGACTCATGTCGCTGCTAGGATGAATTGATTCAGGTAATATATGTACATCTGATGTAATAGCGTCTTTATCGATGTGAACAGTGATATGGTGGTTCTCTTTATCGAGGGTTGCTTTTGCAGTTGTTGCATCCATGCACAATTCCGTAGCTACTTGGAATTTTTCTGTCTGACTTTTCCATAACCATTCAAAATCACCAACCTTGTTAGAGTATTTTGTCGTTGCCGCAACTTCTGTCGTAAATCCCGTGTAACAGACCTTTTCAAGATCTAGGTCGATGTCAATTACTCTTTGATCTCCGATGCTTAGAGTTGTTCCCTGAGTGAGAGGGATCATCTCGGAAAGGTTTTTACCTACCGCACTAAAGGCGGCAACTCCAACCGCAGCAGCCCCTATCGATTGCATAACGCGTTTTTTACGATGCTCGGCATCACCCCATTTAGAAAATTCACCTACGAATCCTCGACCAACTATCTCAGCAGCTTTAAGCAACATACACTTATCTCCATTTATTCGCAGCTGATTGAAGTGTCGTGTTTAGGCCGACTCATTGATCACAATGAATTTAGAGTAAACAAAAAACGGGTGGGCACGCTATTCGCGCATCCACCCGTTGAAACAACACCCAACCAACTTACATTTGTAGTGATAATATACTCTTTATTTACTAATGTCAACAAAAAATAGCGTTTTATAACAGTAAAAAACGCTACATTTGGGGTTTGAGTCGCGAACTAAGCTTAAGCGCTAGCTGTAGCGCCTAGTTTAGCATTACTACGACATATATCGGTATGGAACAGCAAATCAGGATTTTGTTTACAATGCAGGCAAATCAAAACCAGGTCATTACAGTTCGCCCAAGCACAGTTTTCAAAGTTATTCGTTGGGCCTTGGCAATGACTACATTCGCCAATCGTCGCCGTATGATCACTAAAATCAACCGTCATACGATTATCAAATACACGCAGGCTACCTTCCCATAATCCATCATCACCGTAGGCTTCACCGTACTTTACGATACCGCCATCAATTTGATAGACGTCTTTGAAGCCACGCTTTTTCATCATGGCGCTAATCACTTCACAGCGGATACCGCCCGTACAGTACGTAATAATTTTCTTGTCTTTGATATCATCATATTTATCACTCTCAAGCTCGGCAATAAAATCACGTGATGTATTAGTGTTCGGCACAATCGCATTTTTGAATTTACCAATTTTAGCTTCGTGCTCATTACGACCGTCAAAGAAAATAACATCGTCGCCGTACTGCTCGATCATTTCGTGAATTTGTTTTGGCTTGATGTGTTTACCGCCACCAACAACGCCATTTTCGTTGACTTCAAATTCATTATCACTATTCTTAAATCCAACTAGTTCACGTCGAGTCTTTACGCTCATGCGTGGGAAATCTTCACGGCTACCATCACTCCATTTAAAGACAACGTCTTTAAAGCCCGGGTATTGTTTGGTTGCTTTGATGTAGGCCTTT
>CAMLED010000035.1 GCA_946479115.1 uncultured Candidatus Saccharibacteria bacterium
CCGGTAATCCTGTCGGGGAAATTATTGGTATTGATTCATTCATGGTGAGTATCAGGGGATTGCAGCCGACCAACGTGCATGCAACGGTTCGTTTCCAGGACGACACTCGTGGATATGTTCATCAGGTCCTCGAAGATCATGTCGTTGTCATGAAACTTGATCCTTCGCCGCTTCATATTGGCATGGTCTGTGTGATCGAGGCGCGCGACATCATGATCCCAGTTGGTAAGAATTTTATTGGCCGTGTCATTAATGTCTTTGGTGAGCCAATTGATGGCCAAGGTCCAATTGTTGCCGACCAAGAGTGGGATGTATTCCACTCGGCACCGATGCTCTATGAACGTGAACTGCTTGATACCCCAGTTGAAACAGGTGTGACTATTCTTGACCTTGAATATTCACTCGCCCGTGGTCAGCGTATGGCGATGCTCGGCGACAGCAAGGTGGGCAAGACAGCACTGGCGGCCCAGGTGGCGATCAACCAAAAGAACACAGACATTACCGTGATCTATGTTTTGATTGCCAAACGTCAACATGACGTAGCGGAACTGGTCAGTAACCTCAAGAAAAATGATGCGCTGAAAAAAGCCATTGTTGTCGTCTCGAATTCATTTGAATCTCTCATCCTCACCTATCTGGTGCCTTATGTTGGGGCTGCCCACGGTGAGTATTTTTGGCACCAATGCAACATGGACACGCTGGTGATTTATGACGACCTGACAGCGCACGCTCAGGCGTACCGCGAAATTTCACTGATCGCGGGTGTGTCACCGGGACGTGACTCGTATCCGGGTGATATGTTCTATACGCACTCTAGCTTGCTGGAACGTGGCGGTAAGACAGAATCAAATCATGCCAGCCAAACGCTGATTCCAATTGTCTATGCACCAGGTGGCGACATTACGGCCTATCTTCCAACCAATATTATGTCGATTACCGATGGTCAGTGGATTTTGGATGAAAAAATCTTTAAGGATACAATGCGCCCAGCGGTCAGTACAGCCCTGTCGGTAACTCGTGTTGGTGGTGTTGGCCAAAATAAACGCCAAAAGGGACTAGCCGATAAGTTGAACTTGACGCTAGCTGGCTATCGAACAGCCGAAGAATACGCTCACTTTGGTACCGAGTTGAGTGCCCAAGCACAGGCTGATTACGACAAAGGTAAGGTCCTGTTTAAATTGATGAATCAAGGAATTGGCGAAATCTATAGTTTTGTCGAACAGCAATTCATTATGAGTATTGTTCTTGGAAGTAGTCCCGAAGAAATTATTAATGTTGAAATGCTCAAAGAAAAAGTTCGCGAGTATGCGCCGAAACTTCAGGAAGATAAAGATATGACTGGTAACTACGATGAGCTTGAAGCAGCGCTCAAGGCTGAAGTCATGACGATCGATGAGGTGAAAAAAGCTGCTATTGAAAAAGCTGCCAAGAATGATGCCGAAAAGCAGCGTCAAACCGAAGCCGCTGAAAAAGAAGCCGCAGATGCCAAGGCGCCTGCCGAACCGGCAAAAGCAGCCGAAAAGCAGCCTGAGCCAGCTAAAGAGGAAAAGAAGTAATGCGTCGTCCTCTTGAGATCAAGGCAGAAGAAGCATCGGTTCGTTCGGTCGTTAGTTTGACGTCGGCGCTTGAAACCCTCAGTAGTATGCAAATTGCCAAGACGAAGAACAAGGTGCTGATCAGTAACCAATTCTTCGATGAGGTCTGGAATATTTATAAACAAATTCGTGTCGACGTGCTGTTTAATTTTGGTCGCAAAGTTGATGAAAAACCAATCGACAAAGAGCTGCTCATTCTTATCACTGCAAAGGGTGGTTTGAGCGGCGATATCGACAACCGTCTGATTCGTCGAGTCGTTGAACATTATGATGAATCTAAAAATGACGTATTGGTGATTGGTCATCACGGTGCCCTTAAACTGAAACAGTCACATATTGATCACACATACTATTTCGATTTGCCAGAGCAGGATTATGTTAATGTCGATCCCCTGATGGATATCACACGAAAATACGCCAAAAGCCGCATATTCTATCAACACTACATCTCACTTTCACAGCAAGAAATTAAAGACGCTGACCTGAGCGAAGTGGTATCGAGCAAGGGCCGTGTGGCGGATCTGGCGACAGTCGGTGACGATATGGTGACTGAAAAAACCTATATCTTCGAACCAAGTTCATATGCCGTAGCCGCCTATCTAGAAAATTCAATTTTGCGTCTGACCATTTCACAGTTTATTTACGACAGTCGTCTTGCCCAGGTCGCGAGCCGTTTCAAAGCAATGTCTGCCGCCAAGGAACGCTCAATCACTAATGCTGGTGAGTTACATACCGAATATAACCGTGCCAAGCGTAGCCAGGTCGACACCAGGTTGAAAGAATCAATGGCGGGCCTCAAGAAATTACGAGCCGGAGGAGCAGAATAATGAACGAACAAACAGTCTACAAAAAAGGTGTCGTTCGCACTCTGAAGGGCTTGGTTATCAAGGTTCAGTTCGACGAGGGCATGCCAGATCTTAATGAAATGCTGTATGTTGATAATGAAAAGAAGTCGCCGCTGCTCGTGAGTGCCTTGGCGCATGGTGACATGGTGATTTGTTTGAATATTGGTGGTGATTACAGCATTCAAAAAGGTGAGTCAGTAACCCGCAGTGGCCGTAGTCTAGAAATTCCTGTCGGTGAAGAAATGATTGGCCGTGTCTGGGATGCGATGGGCCGTCCGATCGACGGTAAGCCGCAGCTGGATCAGGCGGTACTCGACAAAATGATTAAACGCCCGATTTTCTCTCCATCATTCCAAGAATCTAGTCTCGAAAACCGTTCTGATGAAGTGCTCGAAACGGGCCTCAAAGTCCTCGACTTTTTCACTCCTTTCGTCAAAGGTCGCAAGATTGGTATTGTCGGTGGTGCCGGTGTCGGTAAGACAGTGCTAACGATGGAAATTATTAATAACGTCGCTGAAGGTTCAGGTGCGATTAGTATGTTCGCCGGTATTGGTGAGCGTATTCGCGAGGGTCACGAACTTTATAAAACACTGGGTGATAATGACCTGCTGAAAACGACGGCCATGTTCTTTGGTCAGATGAATGAAAATCCGGTCCAGCGTAGTTTGATTGGCCTTAGCGCTATTACGCTTGCCGAATATTTCCGCGATGATTTGAAAAAAGACGTGCTGCTCTTTGCCGACAATATGTACCGCTACATTCAGGCCAAAAACGAGGTTTCGACTATTATTGATCAGACACCTGCCGAGGGTGGCTATCAGCCGACAGTATTCTCTGATATTAAAACGTTCCAGGACCGTTTGACGACGAATGCAAACGGTTCGATTACGGCGCTTCAGACCATCTATGTGCCGGCAGACGACCTTTCGGATCCAGCCGTGCAAATGATTCAGCATGAGCTAGACAGTACGATCGTGTTGTCACGTGCCGTAGCTGCGCAGGGTATTCGCCCAGCGGTTGATATTCTTGCTTCAAAGTCGAGCCTTTTGACACCGGAAGTCGTCGGTGAGCGTCACTACGAACTGGCGACCAGGGCAACGGCAGTGCTTCAGAAGTACGAATCACTAAAGGGAATTATCGCCATCATCGGTGAATCTGAACTATCGTCTGAGGACCGCGATGATTACAATAAAGCCAAAGAACTAATCGAATTCTTCAAACAACGTTTTAACGTGATGGAAAAAGTAACCGGTGTTCCTGGTGAGCACATGACTCGTGAACAGACGCTTGATGGTGTCGAGGCTATTATTGGTAAAAGCGAGGCAACAAAAGACAGTGACGCGCAACCAGCTACCCAACCTGATAAAACAACGGAAGAACAAGCGGGCAATACCACGTCTGCTGAAGCACCAACCGTAGCGGCCGCAGATAAACAGGAGGAAAAGTAATGGCCGACGACGTTACAGCTCCTGATGTAGATGCGCCAGCACCAGCGGCAAAAGGCGGCAAGCCAACTATTTCTATCAAAGTCTATGCGCCGTTCAAGGTCTATTACGAAGGCGAAGGCTATAGCGTAAGCGCCGTAAACGAAACCGGACCATTTGATATTTTGCCGGGCCACCATAATTTCTTATGTATGTTACTGCCCTGTAATTTGGTAATTCAAACCCCAGATGGTCAAAAGGACATCAAGATTTCTCGTGCGTTGATGCATGTGAATGCCGGCCATGTGACAGTTTTTGTTGACGTATAGGGGTTACCCAGTGACAAAGTAGTCGAATGCAAATACCTGGTTAGCAGGTGCTGGATTATTGGTGCAAATACTAAAGCCGGTGTTATTACGATCGACGTAATACTGAGTTTGACCAGCAGCTGCACCAACGGGACTAACGATTACGTGTGGCTGACCAGGGAAAGCTTGTTGGAAGTTGATACGGGCGAAACAACCTGCCGATGGATTACTGCCGGTATTAATATTAATTGTTCCGTTTGTGTCTGATCCATTCACCGATGCTGATCCACCAGCGCCGAGCACACCTGCGTTAATAGTACGACTAGGCGATGGGCCGGTGAAACTTAGGTGGTTTGGAATCTGTAGGATAGCATTGCCGCTCATGACAAGTTTTGAAACAGTGATCTGTGATGCTGTCAATGCGCCACTAAATGATGACGTGCCAGAAACGTTCAAATCTCGTAGTGTAGTTGCACCTTGAATGGCAGTATTTGTTGCAACTTGCAAGCTGTTGATCTGTGCTTCGCCCAGGTTGCTGCTGCCAGAAATAGTCAAACTAGGACCCTGGATACTGCCGCCAGATTGGAAATTACCTGCGACATTTAAGTTACCACGCGCCAGTGTTTGGCCAGAGATGATTGCGTTGCCTTGGATTGTCAGGGTCTGTGAAGCACCACCCACTGTGGCGTCGGTGTTATTTAGCTGCTTTAGCGCGTCTTCGGTTAGACCTTGGGTGGCAATATCAACTGTTGGTGCAGGCTTAGTGCTATTAAAATAGTTGACCGCAGCAATAGCACCCGCGACGGTTACAAGTAGGATAAAGATCAAAAGGTAGAGATTAACTTTGCGGAATAATTTCTTGATCGGTGAAAGTTTTTTGACATTCGGATCTGTAATGGTAGCCGATGTATCACCAGGAGCCGGAGTCTGATTAGCGTGCTCATCCTCTAGATCATCAGGGGTACGACTAAGCGCGTCAGCAGGAGCCTGTTGACCTTGGTCTTGGGGCTGATTCTCGGTAGCCGGAGGAGTATCTTTTTCTGGTTCCATTGTTTTGTCTATTTGTGATTACGGTTATGTATAGAGTACTACAGTTGGCCACTTGACGCTAGTTGTATTTTGGCTGGCTATCGATGATAATCATACAATAAGGCTTATGCAAAAACGGAGATTAGGGCAATACGTACAACTAATACTGCTAGCAGTGGTAATTATTAGTGGTGGCGCAACTACGATGGTAGCGGCAATCTCTAGCTCGAACAGCTACCAGGTGACAGAGACGGAATTTGGTGCAAGCTCATCACTCGAGAATTGTTCTGGCCAATACTGTGCCCAAACATCTATAGGTGACATGACGGCAGGTAATGCGGCAAGCAGTACGTATAAAACGAAATTCGGTACTATTACAAACAGTGAACCGCTCTTAGAAGTAATTGTTGATCCAGGCGTGTCTGACCTGGGCGTTTTGACAGCTGAACAAACCGCCAGTAAAACGACAATTGTCCGCATTCGTAATTATCTGAGTGGTGGCTACACGTTACAGATCGTAGGCGACCCGCCTAAATATGCTGGTCATACACTGGCCACGCCCACTACACCAACTGCCTCTGCGGCTGGTACTGAACAATTTGCGATTAACGCTGCCGATAACAGCACGCCAAATGTTGGTGCCGCAGCTGTGCAGGTGCCATCTGGTCAGATTAGCTTTGGTGTCGTTGATGATGATTATCACACGCCAAACCTATTCAAATATGTCAGCGGTAGCACGGTTGCGCATAGTACCAGCGAGTCAGGACGTACCGATTACACGATTAGTATGATTGTGAATGTTTCAAATAAAACACCAGCTGGCCACTATTCGGGTGACTTTGCGGCAATTGTTATTCCGGTTTATTAAAACTTCGTTTGTTGAAACAATGGATAGTCGAGAGCGACATTCGCAAGTTCGATAGCCTTGTCGACCGTGTTGGTTTCAGGCGATGTTCCGATACCGTAACTGACGATAATCCAGCGACGACCTTCGAGAATATTCAGTTGGCCACGGAGTGGGTTAAAGTACGCACTATCGCCAATGCCGTCGACATTCTCAACAGTATCGTTTGCACGGCTAGCGGCAAAGTCTTTCTTGTTTTTTAGTACGCCATTATCATTGATCCCCGAACGAACGGCAATGGCGGCAACAATCATCAGTTCCTTTACTTCGTTGCTGTCGGTATAGCTACATTTACTAATAGCAATGTCGCCAGATATTGCTGCCCCTTTGGTATCAACACTGATGACCTTTTCACCCAGTAGATCTTGCGCCTTGGATGGAGTAAGCATGTCGCAAGCATTTGTTGGCTTATATGCGATATGAGGCATAGTGTTATAGATGAACAGAGTTATGAGACCGGCAACGATAAGGCTGAGTACAGTGCCTATGGCTACTTCTCGTTTGTGGCCTATGATGTATGTTTTTGCAGTGAGAATTGAATTTTTCATAATATGATTATCAGTATAGCAGTAATATTCTAAAGTTAATGACGCTGCAAATAGGACACGTAGGCTGACGAGAGGGTGTGGATAAACTGTGTAATACTCACAATGTTGTTAAAAACCTATTGCACAACCCATAGTACTAATGGTAAAATTCGCCTGTACACCTTATAAAAAGGCTAAATATCAAAACAAAAAGCAAGGAATATACAAACATGTATACATTCAAATCAATCGCTCGGCGTGGGACTCTACTCGCTGCTGCGGCCGCTCTAGTGGTATCGGCAGTCTTGCCTACTCAGGCGGTTTTTGCGGATGCATTAAATCCGCTGACAGAACGTAGCCTGTCACTTTCGAGTGGCTCACCAGGCTGGAGTTATCTAGATGCATCAGGTAACGGAACCTATGCACCGCCAAATAGCGGTGCCAACGGTAGACAAACAGGTAATACCTTCGGCTTCCGTGTCAGCTCAACTGCGATAGTAAAAGCTTTCTCATTCCAGTATTGTACAACTTCCGCAGGTAACTGTATGGGTCCAGGCAATATTCCTTTTACGGGTAGCGCTGGTAGTTATGATCGTGAACCTAATGATGACGATCAAGTTGATGCTCAAAAGAGTGACCTTGAGGTTAAAACCTCCTCGCCTTCGGAAGTTTCAACTTTTAATACGAAATTCAGTGCTACGACTGGTGTACCAACAAGTGCGACAAATATTCCTAATCGCAACAACAGTGAAGGTAATTTTATTGTTCTATGGAAGCGAAACTCTGGTGACCCTTGGGCGCAGAGTACCGGCTGGACTATGACGGCAAGCGTCAACCAGACTACTGGTGGTGTCGCTGGTAGTGTTGATGACGGTACGTCAACAGAGAAGAACAACTACATTACTCTTACTAATGCATCAGGGCTTAGTCTTAACAGTACTGATTACGTGAAAATCATCTTCTTTGGTACAGATACTAACTATATGATCAACCCGGGTGCAGGCGCATTCTTTGCTAAGCTTAATACTTATAATTCCGACACATCACTTATCGATACAAATGTTATCGATGGTGGTGTCACGGTTGCAAACGTCATGAACCGTTCAATCGAAATCCAGACAAAGGTACTGGAAACCATGGACTTCTCTGTCGGTGTTGTTGATCCTAATACCCTAGACAGTACTGACACAGACAGCGGAACGGCTGGTGTGCAAAGTCAGCTAAAAACAGCTAACGGTAACGATACGCACGGTATTTGTGATGCAGTACTACCGGGTATGACGCAAAACCCTGCAACTCCGAATATTCTACAAATGGGTAATGCTGACGGTGAATTCTCTCTAGAGACAGATGATACCTACAGCACACACTCATACTGGCGCTTAAGTTCCAACTCTAGCTCTGGTGCAACAGTTTACTATTCAGGTGTAACTCTTAGTAATACCGTTGGCGACCAAATTGACCCAATTGGGACAACTGCAATGGCTCCAACCGTAGGCTCTGAGCAGTTTGGCCTCGCACTTGATAACGGCACTGGTCCTAATTATCAGGTTAGCTACGACCAAGAGCGAAATGCCGGCCTTCTCTTTGAGAATGGTGTCGACAATGATATTGAAAGTATCCACACGGCTTCACTTACTGCCGATGGTGTGCTTGCTAACGCTAGCTGGCATACGCCAAAACTTGCACCACTTCTTCCGATGGCAAATTACGGCGATGGCACAGGTGACATCAACACTGAATATCCTGGCTCTGTTGATACATCATTTGCCTTTGACCCTAACTCGACGGTAATCCCAGTGCCAATCGCATCTGAAAACGACGATGTTGTCGATTGTGTAACTGGCAAGATCCGCTACATTGCAAACATTGCTGCGACCACTCCAGCTGGTATCTACGCGACTAAGG
>CAMLED010000036.1 GCA_946479115.1 uncultured Candidatus Saccharibacteria bacterium
TGTTAGAGTATTTTGTCGTTGCCGCAACTTCTGTCGTAAATCCCGTGTAACAGACTTTTTCAAGATCTAGATCAATATCAATTACTCTTTGATCTCCGATATTTAAGGTTGTCCCCTGAGTAACAGGGATCATCTCGGAAAGATTTTTACCAACCGCGCTAAAGGCAGCAATACCAACCGCAGCAGCTCCAATAGATTGCATGACACGCTTTTTGCGATGCTCGGCATCACCCCACTTAGAGAATTCACCTATGAATCCTCGACCAACTATTTCAGTAGCTTTAAGCAACATACATTCATCTCCATTTATATCGCAGCTGGCTGAAGGCGTCGTGTCTAAACCGACTCATTAGAAATAATGAATTTAGAGTAAACAAAAAACGAGTGGGCACGCTATTCGCGCATCCACCCGTTTCAACAACACCCAACCAACTTACATTTGTAGTGATAATATACTCTTTACTCGTTCATGTCAATAAAAAATAGCGTTTTATGACAGTAAAAAACGCTACATTTGGGGTTTTGAAAGAAAATGAAGCTTAAGCGCTAGCTGTAGCGCCTAACTTGGCGTTACTACGGCATATGTCGGTATGGAACAATAAATCAGGGTTTTGCTTACAATGTAAACAAATCAAAACCAGGTCATTACAATTCGCCCAGGCACAGTTTTCAAAGTTATTGGTTGGACCCTGACAGTGGCTACATTCACCAATTGTGGCAGTGTGATCACTAAAATCAACCGTCATGCGATTATCGAATACCCGCAGGCTACCTTCCCATAGTCCATCGTCACCATAGGCTTCGCCGTACTTCACGATACCGCCATCAATTTGATATACATCCTTGAAGCCACGCTTCTTCATCATGGCACTAATCACCTCGCAGCGAATGCCACCGGTACAATACGTAATCACTTTTTTGTCTTTAATGTCATCATATTTATCGCTTTCAAGTTCAGCAATAAAATCACGTGAGGTGTTCGTGTTTGGTACAATAGCGTTTTTGAATTTACCAATCTTTGCTTCATGTTCGTTACGGCCGTCAAAGAAAATAACATCGTCGCCGTACTGTTCGATCATTTCGTGAATTTGTTTTGGCTTGATGTGTTTGCCACCGCCAACAACACCATGTTCGTCGACTTCAAATTCATCATCACTATTTTTAAACCCAACCAGTTCACGCCGAGTCTTGACGCTCATACGTGGGAAGTCTTCGCGACTTCCATCGCTCCACTTAAAGACAACGTCCTTAAAACCAGGGTACTGCTTGGTTGCTTTGATGTATGCCTTTAGGTCATCCACCTCGCCACCAACCGTACCGTTTAGGCCTTGCTGACTCACCAGAATGCGGCCACGAAGATTGAGGCCGTCTGTGAGGGTCTTTTGCCATAGTGTCACCGCAGTGGGATCGCTAATTGGCGTAAATTTATAATAGAGTAGAATTTTTTGCATCGATACCTATTATACTATATAATTATTTTTACTATGACCTGCGGGTCCTCTACTCGTAAACGTTCAGACGTGCTGAACCGCTAGCGATTCTCATTAATTCAACACAACCACAAAGGAAACATTATTTTGGGCACAAATCGACACACCCTCAAATTGTACTGGCAACAAGTACGCAAATATAAACCAAGCTTTTTTACAATGCTTATCGCCCTGCCAATTGCAGGACTACTGCTTGATACGCTACTCCCGTATTTTCTCGCACAAGCCGTAGGCACACTCTCGTCACATGATGGCAGCAAACTGTACCATTTCTTATTACTATCAGGAACGGCCGCGGCAGTCGGCGTTTGCTTAAACCTCATTGGCTTTCAGATGGCAATTCGTCATGAAAGCAACGTTCGCCACGAGCTTGTCAAAGATACGATGAATAAACTTCTCGCCAAGGATCATGACTTTTTTGCTAACCAAAAGGTCGGCGCCCTCACCGGTAAATTCATCGATTTCGTCAATGGACATGTTGGCTTGCAAGATCTATTTATTCTACGCACATTGTGGTTCGTTATCACCATGGGTAGTGGTATCACGATCCTATTTATGAGCTCGCCTATTATTGGCTTCTTGGTTCTTGGCCTACTCGTCGGCCTGCTAGTGCAAATTCGACTATCGATCAAGCTTCGCAAACCTCTCCGTACAGCCCGTAAAGAATTAATCGGAGAATTAAATGGTGCCACTGCTGACATGATCAGCAATAACCTGACTGTCAAAACTTTCGCTAAAGAAAAGCATGAGGTGCGCGAACTAAGCAAGATCAGCAACCGCTACCGTAACGCTTATATTAAAGACTTCCGCTGGATGTCAGTCGAAGGATCAACACGCCTGGCAGTCATGTCAGCTGTGCAGATCATTGCCATCTCTATTCTCGCTAACCTTTTGTTTACAAATCAAATCGAGCTTGGTATCGCGATCTTCGCCATTGCTTATCTGCAGCGCATCGCTGGCCAGTTATTTATGATTGGTGATATCGTCAATGGCTATGACCGAATCTTCCTCCAGGCCGCACCAATGTCAGACATCTTGCAACAGCTAGAGACTGTTAATGACATCCCTGGTGCTAAAAAGTTAGTCGTTGAAAATGCGAGTATCGACCTGAACTCAGTATCGTATGCCTATGACGGCGCCAAAGAAAAACCTGTTATTAATGACATTGATCTACATATTCCTGCTGGTCAAAAGATTGGTTTGATTGGTCAATCCGGCGCTGGCAAAACCACCATCACAAAATTACTTCTGCGTTTTGCCGATATCGATAGTGGCGAGATGCTCATCGATGATCAAAACATTGCCAAGATCACCCAATCAAGCCTGCGTGAGAATATCGCATATGTCCCACAAGAACCATTACTATTCCACCGTTCACTACGTGAGAATATCGCCTACAGCACACCAAATGCGACCGACGAACAAATCCTCGATGCAGCCAAAAAAGCCAATGCGCTTGATTTCATTAAGCAGCTTCCAGAAGGCCTCGACACAACCGTCGGCGAACGCGGTGTCAAACTATCCGGCGGGCAACGACAGCGCATTGCGATTGCGCGTGCCCTGCTAAAAGATGCTCCGATTCTTGTGCTCGACGAAGCAACCTCTGCGTTGGATAGTGAGAGTGAAAAAATGATTCAGGATGCACTCGAAAAACTCATGAAAAATCGCACCAGCATCGTAATCGCTCACCGCCTCTCAACCATTGCAAAACTTGACCGCATCATCGTCCTTGATCAAGGCAAAATTGTCGAAGATGGTACGCACCAAGAACTATTAGCAAACAATGGTATCTACGCCAAGCTCTGGTCACATCAAAGCGGTGGATTTATTGAAGAATAGCCGCTATTTTAAAGTGGTTCGACCGTTACTTTCACTGTCTGGTCGTCAGCACCAGGATTAAGCAAAACCCTTACGCCGAGTGTTTCATCGTGATACAGCTCGATATCTTTCCTTGATTTATCAAAATCTAGAACATAAGGGAAGGCATAGGCAAGTTCATAAGTCATATTCTTGCTGCTGGCAATCATGTGTATCTCGGGTGTGACTCTGTCTAGTGTATCGAGTCGATTAACGCCAATGCTCAGCTTATCTATTGTCGAATCAATAGAACGAAGCGGATGGTCGGAATCTATAGCAAACGTCACCATGTGTACTTCATGGTCTTTCAGGCTAATAGAATATTCGCCCGTCTCGGTTCCAATTTGCAGGTCCCTTACTACATCTGGCATTAGCTGATTCAACTCAACGAAATTGTACCTATCACTCATGAGATCGATATGCCTATAGCTTCCCATTGCCGACGCCCTCGAACCATATTCGTCAGTTTTTAAATCATTATTATCTAGTCTTTTCCGTGGTGCACATCCCAACTCGATTAAGTCTTTAATATCTGCTTTTGAGAGTTGACGTTGGCTTTGTTGATTATACTCATCACCCAATGCAGAACAATCGATTGCCGCTGCGTGACCAAGCCCAGAAAGATGCCCCTCTTCATGCAAGAAAATATTGTCATCAAATCCGTAGTCATAAACTGCCATTCTCGTCTCTTTATTCACATCAGCCCAAGCAGCAGCGCCTGCTTCTTTTGAATAGCAACTCATAGCATCTTTAAGCACTATCGACACCCGACTGTCCTCTGGCAAATGTTGTCCTGCTAAATAATCAGCCCTGGCTTGCTGCAACTGCTTGCTGCTATAACATTGTTCCGCATTTTCACTTTCCGTATGTTGATAGGTTGAGGTAGGGTCAAGCTGCAGTACATGTATGGGCAGGTTTTGAGGCGTAGTTAACTCTCCGGCTGTCATGTAGCTTAAATGAGTGCCAGCAGAATCAATCACATTTTTAACATACTCCTCATTATATATTGACGAGGAGTCGATACTCGGCGCATCAACCAGCAGTACATGAAGATCATTGACACGCGGAGGAAGTGTTCTTTCCGCGGCTGGCCGAGATGTTAATGCAGGCTTGTTTACGGCGGGAATATATTCCATAGTCGATATAATTGCCAAACCTGTCAAAGCACCGATTGCCATCGTTTGCCTCAATGTCAAACTTTCCCGCTGACGCGAATTATGGCTTTTGGATTGCTTTATTTCCATATATTATAATATTGTAACATATTTATGCAAAAATAGCAATAATATATTGACATTATAGACATAACATCATATAACTTAAACAAGCTTATCTATGACACCGAGTCCATAGAGCTACTTTAAGAGTAGTGCTTACCGTTCATTCATAGTATTGGGGGATGATCTCCATGATCCGAGATCCAAAGGCATATGCCAAGAGCCAGACCAAGAAACAGGCTGCATTTGACAGCAAAGTTGCAGATGCGTTAGAGCACTTACCGAGTGTCCTGCGAGAAAAGTACGATGGTATTCTCCAGGCGCGCAACCGCAACGACATGCGCGACATGCTGATCGCAGATGGTGTCCTGGGCTCAAAGTGGAAGGCAGCAAAACATATCGCTCACGCGAAAAAGCACGGTACCTACCTTGACCCTTGGCATCAGCGAGATGCGGATATGATCATCGATAAGATGATCGAATCTGCTGTTGATATGGGCCTGATCGATTTCTCATCTGGCGGTGACAGCTTTGAAATCATGCTGCTCGCCGAGAGTGATCATGACACTGCCAACTTTAACGAATTCGAGGAAGCTTACGCTCTGGATGCCGATGATAAGCACCCGTTGTCACAGTATCTTCCCCCGCATATCGCAAGGTCTTGGCAGCTAGATGCGGCACATGAATGAATAACAGTCGGGGTTAGTACAGGTTTACACCTGGAACACCCCGACTTTTCAATTGGAATTTATTTATTACGCGTATTGAACTGTCGCGTGCTATTTGCATTACCGTTAAATCGAGTCGATTGTTGCATGTGTTGCTGAGGAGCATACCCCATAGCCGATAGAACACGACTACCACGGCGCTGTTCGCGACTCCCAGCATATTTACCACTTGTTACGACCTGGAGACTCTCCACCTTGCCAGAACTTTCAACTTTTACCATAACCATTCGGCCATCAAGTTCAGGAATGAACGGTGGCAAATTACGCACATCATCATAATCCTTTACGATAATTTCAGCATCATGATCTTTATACTCAACAGTAACATTAATACTTTTACCATCATTACCTATGACAATGATGTGACTCGGTGATGACTCTTCAATTTGACGACGCTGTTCATTTGTCATAAATCCACGAATAAAATTCGCATCAGCATGCTGCATAATTTCCTCAAGCGTCCATGCATCTTCGGGAATGATTTGATCAATCTCGAGCTGGATGTCTGTCAATATATCTTCAACGCCAATTGGCTCTAGCGAACGATGCTCATACTTACGTAACGCCACAACTTCATCACGAAATGCCTTTAGACTATCTGGTAGCGCATCTTCATTACGAAGTACTTCTTGAAATAAACCATTGATCACAAACTGTCGCAGCTCTGGGGTAGATTCTTGTAATGGTGCCTTGCTTAGATCGCGTGTCGGTTGACCATCAAATAACAATTCACGTAGGACCACGATTGAGCCATCTTCTTCGAGTGCAAAATCAACATCTCGATAAGAGCAACGCTCTGGCGCAGATCGTTTTAATAACTCAGCGTCCACACTGATTGCATTTTTTATGCGGCGTCCCTGATTAACCACCATTGTCTTTGGGCGCATTTCCTCCTGGTTCCAAGGTTGACCAGCAATTATTCGCGTTGTTTTCACAGAACTATTCGGTGTCATGCGGCGATTCTGACGACGGTTCATGTCTTTGTATGTTGTCTGGTTGCGATGGAAATAAAGTTCTTCCGATCCAGCAACAATACATTCTAGCATTTGCTGCCGCTCAATCTCACTTGCTAACCGATTTTCTGTCAAATCTTCTAAATCTTCACGACGTAAAATAGTAGCTAGTTGCTTTTCAACTTTATCAATTCGCTGATCTACAATATTAAACTTATCTCGTTCATTATCGTTCATTGTTCGTGCTCGTAAAAAGACGTCCAAATCACGCAAAAAGTCTGCATTTTTATCTTTTGAAAGCTGACGCCATGATTCTTTGTCTTTCATTCGCATACCTACACCACCTACTTGCTGCACAACAGCGCCAATAGCCATAAAACGATGGACGTCTTCACTGTATTCACGTGATTTCACGAGCATGCGAGCAAGACTTGGGTGGAGCGATAAATGCGCCATCTCTTCACCAAGCTCTGTCAAAGTATTCTCAACACTAAATGCCCCTAAGTTACGCAAGCGGCCATTCGTTCGGTCAACCTCTTTTTCACTAGGGCGGTCAAGAAGATTGATTTTTTCAATTGTCAGGTTAGACTGAGCCAATCGTAGCACTGTACCATCCACACGATTATCTAAGATTTCAGGACGACTAAATTCAGGTGGATCACCTTCATAGAGAATTGATGGAGCTTCAGGATAACGCCCTTGAATATAAATGCCATCCTTATCTCTACCCGCGCGGCCAGCACGCTGCTGTGAAGTTGCTCGTGATGCGCGTCGGGTTGTAAGTGTTTCAACACCACTGCGGAGCTCGACTGTTCGCTCTAGCATCGTATCAACAACAACATCTACACTAAGCGTGACACCCGAATCGGCAACTTTTGATGCTAATATCAATCGTGGTTTATCATGCTGCTGCGTCACCCGTCGCTGTTCTGCCGCCGACTGTTCACCGTGTAAAGGTAGAGCAATAAAGGGTGCTTTCGTAAGGCGACGTAGGCCTCTTTCGGCTTCAATCTCGCCAATTCCAGGTAAATTATAGAGGGTATCATATCCATTCTCGACAGCCCACACAGCTGCTTCCGTCGAACTCGCCATTGTTTTGTATTCAATGTTAAATTGCCTGCCCTCAACTTCAAAAACTGGCGCTGGCGTAAAGCCATCGTGACTTGTGTGGTGGTTCGCAAAACGATCAACATCGAGTGTTGCGCTCATTAACATCGTAGGGATGTTGAACATTTTTGCCACCTCAACCGACACATCGCCTTCTTTGTCACGCTCATGATACTCATCGGCTATATACAGCGAATTACGCGCCATATCACTACCATCGTGATGCATTTTCTGTGATGCATAACCATGCGTAACAAAAACAATTTTGTTATCTTCATGCAGTGCGCCTTCTGTCGATGTAGCATAACCCACCGTTCGCCTTGCAGCTTCAACACCCATGACTTGCGCCATTTCAGCGACACATCGCTCATAGGCCTCACGAACCAAAAAGATTTTTCCAGCAGACACGTACGTCTTATCAAACAAGCCAGATTCATATACAGCCTGTGGAACTGTTGTTGTCTTGCCGGAACCGGTAGGGCCTGCAACCATAGCAACCGGTGTATTTTTATCTTGAATACTTGCCAAAAATGGATCAAACTCATCCCTGTAATAAGCGAAAGGTAAATCAGGATTTCCGTATTTATATCGTCCTGGGGCATAAGGCGCCACCGATGGATCATATTTCTTCGGACGCTCAGCAGATTGATTCACGGTAACTCCTCATAGTCTCTCTTTGCCTATTACTATACAGGAAATAAAAATAAATTAAAGTATATTTTTTAAATTTTGTCTAGTATTATAAATAGACCCGTTTTACCGAGTCTATTTATACTTTTCAATGACGTAAATTAATTACTTTTCGTCAGTTTTTGCAGCATCGGCTGCGGCAGGAGCTTCTTCAGTTCCATTCTCAGATTCGACAGCTGATTCATCTTCGGCATCACCACCAGCAGCATCATTAGCAGCCTGGAGTGCGCTTGGTTCGTACACGTTTGCAACGACAAGATCCGTATCTTGGTCAACATCAGCGAATTCAACACCCTTAGGTAGTTTAATGTCACCGATAGTTAGCTTGTCCTCGTCAGTTGCAAGATCAACAATAGAAATTTCTAGAGCCTCTGGAAGGTCGGCAGGTAGTGCACGGATTTCCATTTTCTCAATTGCCTGAAGCACGATGAGTCCGGCTTTTTCTGCAGCACTTTCACCTTCACCAACCAAAACAATTGGCACTTCGGTCA